>JAOZJV010000870.1 GCA_029935695.1 Candidatus Krumholzibacteriia bacterium
GATCTTGTGGCTGCTGGTTGGGGGAGCTTGATTTCACCCATGGATTCTGCTGAGGAGCCAATGTTTGTACGAAATAAACCCTCAGGGAGCTCATAACTTTCGCGAAAGTCAGACACTTCTCGCCAGATTGCATCAACCATCTCGGTGGGTGACAGGCTGTAATCATCCCAGACATGGTCCCGAGTAATAGAACACCCAGGTTGGTGAGCACATCGCCCAGTGCAAGGCCATAGTGATCCAGGAGTTCCTGATCGCCTTTCTCTTTGACAGAGGACTTCACGCGGTCTGATGCCCGGATGGCTGTAGTGAATTTAGATTGCTTTTTCTTGTCGAGATTTCCATGTGTTACCTGCAGGGATATCATCGACTCCCAAGGGGTCGCCGGTCGTTCATCTGCCAGACGAAGGATGTCGTCGCCAACGACGGGCTTGCAGGTGTCGCCGACACGCACGAAGTAGCGGCCATCACTGGTTGATGCGACACCAACGGAGCGAGGGATTGTGAGCGTTATATACTCGTCACCAGTTTCAGCCCTACAGGTTTCGAGGAGAACCTGGATATTAACCGTCAACTCGCCAACCCGCTTACGAATGTGGTCGAGCAGGGTTGGATCAATACGTTGTCCTGTTGGCGGAGCAGACTGCCCGTCCTCGATTCCGATCAAAAGGCGCCCGCCAGACCCGTTGGCAAAACAGACGCAGTCCTGAGCGAGCTCAGAGAAATTTGCGGTCCTGCCAGTGACCTTGCGAAGGGATTTACAGTCAGACTGCTGCCCCTCCGTCAAGACCATTTCAGCCTGTTTCTGTAGGCGAGGGACTTTCACCGCAGCCCCGCTTCCCGCAAAAAACGACTTTCCCGTCCTTTAGTGCAGATGATCTCCAGCCGCAACCTGGCCCGGGTCATGGCCACATAAAACAAACGGCGTTCATCTTCAATACTTTCTTCATCCGATGAATGGCCGTGAGGTGTTTGCCCTTCATCCACACCGAAGAGAATGACCCGGTCCCATTCCCGTCCTTTCGCCGCGTGGATGGTGGCCAGTTCCACTTCTGATTCAGTTTCAAAGAGACGCGCGCTGGCATTTTTCACTTCTTCCAAAAGACGCGAAGTCCGCGCCAGTACCACAACCTTTTCCGGGTCTGCGCCATGAATCAAGCGTGCGGCTACAGTAGCCCCGGCCATCCGGGTAGCAAAAGAAGCCACCACAATTTCACCATCTTCTTTGGCCCCGGCCAACAGAGGTTTGTTGAACCGCACCTTGTTGTGCCGTATCAATTTCCGCGAGGCGTTTGTGATGCGCTTTCCGCAACGGTAATTCCTGATCAGAGCGTGCCGCTCGAGCCCGGGATACATCTGGTCCAGTTCGATGATCCTTTGCACCGTGGCCCGCCGCCAGGCGTAGATGCACTGGTCCTCGTCTCCAACACAGAAAAGGGAATCCTGGGGAGCGGCAAGAATACCCT
>JAOZJV010000310.1 GCA_029935695.1 Candidatus Krumholzibacteriia bacterium
TTGGTGTATGACGCACCGGGAATTGATGGGCAAAGGGAAGAATTTTTTCAGGCTCTGAATCGGGTGCTGGCGGAAATCAGTGGTCATTCCATGGAGTTGCTGGTGGCAAAATCGCCCAGTGAGTTCAGGCGGTTAGCGGCCGACGGGGTGGATTTCACTCTTTGCCCCGACGGACTGGCCTTGCAGTTGGATCAGCAGCAATATTCACCAATGGCCACCGGCCGGCGGAAATTACCCAATAATCTGCGACCTCGTGGGGTGATGGTGTATCGCAAGAGTGGTGGGGAAGTGCCCCGGCCCTGGGAAACTCATCCCCGGCGGACGGTCTTTGGTGATTCTCTCAGTCTGGTTTCCGTCGGAGGTGTTGGCCCTGTTTCGCAGCTGGGGGAGTGTGCTTTCGGGCCCGATCCATACAACCACGGTGCGGTGCTGCATGCTTTGCGTCTGGGGGCCTTTGATTATGCCCTCGTCCGCCAGTGGGATGCTGATGATTTCTTTTCCGCAGGGCTGTTGGATTCAAAGATATGGGGTATCCGGAACAGGACGATCCCGGTGCCGGACATTGTGCTGATGGCCTCCAGAAAAATCCCTCTGGTGGACCGGCTGAAATGGTCCGATACTTTGGCCCTGGTCGGGCGCTCGGGGCAAACATCCACCGAGTCCACCGACCTGTTGATCAACCAGCTGGAAAGATTGAAGCTGGCGGGGTTCAACATCCTTCTGGAGCCTGATTTTGAATTGGTGCGCAGGAATTTTGCAAGGCATTGGCCAGCGGCCACAGATTGATACATATTGTCGGATCTTTGAAATATTGAAAGGCTGTCATGAATCTGAGGTATCGACGTTTGAAAGGAACCCGGGATATTCTCCTGGGGGAAGTTGAAAAGTTACGCTGGTGCGAAGAGCGCTGGTGTGAAGTGCTGAGCCGGTATGGGTATGGAGAAATTCGCACCCCGGTGATTGAACCGACGGATCTGTTTCTGCGTTCGGTGGGCAAAGGCACGGATATTGTTGATAAAGAGATGTACACCTTCGAAACCAAGGGGGGCGAAAGCCTGACCTTGCGGCCGGAGATGACTGCTTCGGTGGTCCGGGCGTATCTGGAAAACGGACTGACCCGACAACCAGGCACGATGAAGTTCTATTACATCGCACCCATGTTCCGGCACGACCGGCCCCAGGCGGGCCGTTACCGGCAATTTCATCAGGTGGGTGTTGAAGCCCTCGGCAGTGACAGCCCCGTGCTCGATGCCGAAGTGATTCAGACTGCCATGGCCCTGTTCGAAGCCGTGGGGGCCAAAGGCGTGATGGTGCAAGTCAACAGCATTGGTTGCCCTGAATGCCGGCCGGCTTTTCTTGAAGATCTGAAAGTCTTCCTGAAAGATAATCTGGATGTGATTCCAGAGAGCATGCAGGGCCGAATCGACATCAACCCTCTGCGGCTTTATGATGCCAAGGATGATGGAGTGAATCAGTTGCTGGCAACGTTCAAACCCATCACCGAATCTCTTTGCCAGGGATGCCGCGATCATCACGAAGTGGTGTTGCGAACCCTTGAAAGTCTGGGTGTTCCTTTTGTGAATGACCCGGCGCTGGTGCGTGGGTTGGATTATTATTGCCGCACCACATTTGAAATTACCGCTCGCAGCGGTCGCAAACAAAGCAGTCTTGCTGGTGGTGGTCGGTATGATTATCTGGTGGAGCAGTGCGGGGGGCCCGCCACTGCGGCCATCGGTTTCTCCATTGGTGTGGAGCGCACGCTTCTGCATCTGGACGACAAACCTTTTGATGCCCAGCGCAGTCCGCAATCCCCAGTGGATGTTTATGTGGCCTGCGCCGATGCGGCAGCCCAGGAATATGCCCTGGTCCAGACCGATGCCCTGCGGGCCATGTGCCGGGTGGAAATTGATACAACGGGGCGTTCCATGAAGGCCCAGGCCAAGTCGGCCAACTTGCGGCAGGCCAAAATAATGCTGGTCGTTGGTGAGCAGGAAATGCAAACCGGCGTCATCCAATTCAAGAATTTTGCTAATGGTGAACAGAAGCAGGTTGCGGGCGAATCCTTGCCGGCCGCTGTGCAGGAAGTCATGGAAGGGTGAATGAGATAATGAACAACATGCGTACCCATCGCTGCGGCCAGGTGGGAGAATCTCTGGTTGGACAGGAAATCAAGGTGGCTGGTTGGGCCAGTCGGATTCGTGATCTCGGCGGTGTCGTCTTTGTGGATTTGCGCGACCGCTACGGCAATGTGCAGATCGTTTGTGAAGACGGAACGCCTCTGGAGCTGGCCAAGGATTTCAAGTTGGAATCGGTTCTGGGTATCACCGGCACCGTGCGGCCGCGTCCTGAAGATATGGTCAACCCCGACATGGAGACCGGTGCCATTGAAGTGGTGGCCTCACAGGTGGAAATTCTCAACACCTGTTTGCCTTTGCCCTTTCAGATTGACCAGGCCGAAAATGCCAGCGAAGAGCTTCGTTTGAAGCACCGGTATTTGCATCTGCGGCACCCGGTGATGGCGCGCAATTTGCGTATCAGGCATCTGACAGCCATGGCTGCCCGTCGTTATCTTTCAGATCAGGATTTTCTTGAGGTGGAAACTCCTCTGCTGATCAAAACCACTCCAGAAGGTGCGCGTGATTATGTGGTTCCCAGCCGGGTTCACCATGGTCAGTTTTATGCGCTGCCCCAGTCGCCTCAGCTTTACAAACAAATGCTGATGGCCGGTGGAGTGGACCGTTATTTCCAGTTGGCCCGTTGTCTGCGGGATGAAGATCTGCGCAAGGATCGTCAGCCTGAGCACACCCAGATTGACCTTGAAATGAGCTTTGTCACCGAAGACGAAGTGTACAACATCATTGAAGAAATGATGGCTTCCATTTTTGTGGAAACCCTGGGCATTGATTTGCCAACACCATTTTTGCGCATCAGCTACGACGAGGCCATGAATTTGTATGGGTCCGATAAACCGGATCTTCGCTTCGGCAACCCCATGCACACCCTGGATGATATCGTTCCCGGTTGCGGGTTCTCGGTCTTTGAAAAGACCATCGAAAATGGCGGCACGGTGCGTTGTCTGAACGCCACGCGTCTGGCCAGCTGGAGCCGCAAACAGGTGGATGCTCTGGAAGATTTTGTAAAAGCCCGCGGGGCTGCCGGATTGGCCCGTTTGAAAGTGACGGCCGACGGTTTCGAAACCGGTATTGCCAAATTCCTGGGTGAAGAATTTCAGAATTCGCTGCGCCAGCGCACTGGATGTTCTGAAGGTGATCTGCTGTTGTTTGTGGCCGGCGATTGGAAAATGGCAGTGGCCGCCACCGGCGCTTTGCGTCTGGAAATTGCAGAAAAGGCCGAGTGGATTCCCGAAAGCAGCTGGGCTCTGGCCTGGGTTCGTAATTTTCCCCTCTTTGAACAGGATGATAAAACCGGTGCCTGGACTGCCTGTCATCATATGTTCACTCAGCCCCGTCCCGAAGATATGGATGGCCTGGAAGATGATCCCGGCAAAGGCCGGGCGCAGCTTTACGATTTGGTTTGCAACGGTGTTGAGCTGGGTTCCGGAAGCATCCGGATTCACCAGCGTGAGCTGCAGGAACGAGTGTTTAAAATTGTTGGCATGAAGGAAGAGGAATACCTGGAAAAATTCGGGTTCTTCCTGGATGCATTGGGCTTCGGCGCCCCGCCTCATGGGGGTATTGCCCTGGGGCTGGATCGTTTGGTGATGTTGCTGACTGACAGTCCGTCTCTGCGGGAAGTCATCGCTTTCCCCAAAACCAATCTGGCTGCTTCACCGCTGGATCACAGCCCGGGAGCCATCAGCGATGCCCAGTTGGTTGAGTTGAATCTCAGAGTTGTCCCTGCGGAAGTTACTTCTGAAGTTACCGCGGAAGTTCCCGGGGAAGACAAATAAGTATGAAGTCTTCCCGAAACAACGGCAACTTCCCATTGAAAGAACAGGGTCGCATCGATGTTGAAGGGATCGATCTTCTGGACTTGACCGGACCCCAGGATCGCAACCTTCGTTTGCTGGAAGGCAAGTTCGGTGGATCCCTGGTTGTGAGGCAGGAATGCATTGTGATTTCCGGGGAAAAAGAGCCTTCGGAAAAGGTGCAGAAAGTTATCACCGAGCTGGTGCAGAAAGTGCGCAAAGGGCAACTCATTGACGAAATGACGGTGTCCTATCTCTGGCAGCAGAACGGTGGCGCCAGCGACCAGCCGGTTGTTTCCGGACCCGAGGCAGAACCCCTGCTGTTTGCTTCGGGAAGCCGCATGGCTGTGCGCACCAAGACACTGGGTCAGCAGGAATATGTGGATGCCGTGCGGCGGGACGACGTGGTTTTTTCCATAGGTCCAGCCGGAACAGGTAAAACATTTCTGGCTGTGGTGATGGCTATGGATTACCTGAAACAACAGCTGGTGGATCGCATTATTCTGGTGCGGCCTGCCGTGGAAGCAGGAGAGCAGTTGGGGTTTTTGCCGGGTGATTTGCAGGATAAGATCAACCCCTATCTGCGGCCTCTCTTTGATGCTCTTTCGGATATCATGGGGCGTCCCAGATTTCCCGCTACATTGCCAGTGGGGTCATTGAAGCGTCGCCATTGGCCTACATGCGGGGCCGAACCCTGAACAACGCTTTTGTCATTCTGGATGAAGCCCAGAACACAACAGTGGGCCAGATGAAAATGTTTCTGACCCGCCTGGGTTTTCAGTCCAAGGCTGTGATCACCGGGGACATCACCCAGATTGATCTGGATGCCAGGGACAAGTCGGGTCTGGTCCATGTTCGGGAAATCCTGGGAGAAACCGAAGGGGTTTCTTTTGTGGAACTGGGTGGTGCTGACATTGTCAGGCACCCTTTGGTACGCCGGATCGTTGATGCTTTCGAAGCGGCTGGTATCGAGTCGGAGAATATCTGA
>JAOZJV010000871.1 GCA_029935695.1 Candidatus Krumholzibacteriia bacterium
GCCCTGAAATACAGCCCTGAAGGTTCTCCGGTCCGGCTATCCTGCACCCGGGAAACAAAGACGATTGCACTCAGTGTTGCAGACCAGGGCCCGGGAATTCAAGCCGAACATCTGCCCCGAATTTTCGAACGTTTCTACCGTATCGACAAGGCTCGCAGCCGCCGCATGGGCGGCACCGGACTGGGGCTGGCCATTGTCAAACACATCACCCAGATCCATGGTGGCCAGGCCACCGCTTTCAGCACGCCCGGTGAGGGCTCCACCTTTTCTCTGATCCTGCCTACGGAGGGCTCCTGATGAAGATCCACCTGCAACGAGAACTCGACTCCCTGAAAAAACATCTTTTTCACCTGAGTTCCCTGGTTGAAACCATCCTTGAAGATGCCATCCAGGTTATCACCCAGAACAACAGTGATGCCGTGGACCAGATCAGAGCCCGGGATATGGAGATTGACCGTCTGGAAGTGGAAGTTGAAGAAGAATGCCTTAAAATCCTGGCCCTGCACCAACCAGTAGCCGTTGATTTGCGCTTTCTCGTGGCTGTCCTGAAGATGAACAACGATTTTGAACGCATTGGCGATCTGGCTGTGAATATTGCCCGGGCCCAGAAATTTCTGACCCACTGCGAGCGCCGGCATCTGTTCGCCGACCACATCCTCAAAATGGGTGACATGGCCCGCCTGATGCTGCGCAAAAGCCTGAAAGCACTCATGAACCGGGATGAAGACCTTGCCCTGCAGGTGATGCATGACGACGACGAAGTAGACGCCTACTACTACAAAGTGATTGAACTGGTGAAAGCGGAGATGAGCAAAGGCCCGGAAAAATCCGAAGAATTAATCGGCTGGATTATGGTGGCCAAGCACATTGAACGGGTGGCGGATCTGGCCACAAACATCGCCGAAGACACCATCTACATGGTGAAGGGCGAAATTGTCCGCCACGGGCAAAACTAGCGACAAATTCAATTTTGCAGGGAAAGCACCCCCCAAAGCAAACAACTGTTCCGGTAGCCACTTGCCTAAAGGAAGGCTCTTTCGTATTATTTGACCCGATTTTACATGCCAATACATTTCAAATTTCCTGGAGGAAAAAATGTCCGAAGCTGCCGCTCCCCAAAAACACGAGTTTCAAACGGAAGTCCGTGAACTCCTGCACCTGATGATCCACTCCCTTTACAGCAACAAGGAAATTTTCCTGCGTGAGCTGGTCAGTAATTCCGCCGACGCCCTGGACAAGGTCCGCTTCGAAGGCATCACCAACCCGGAACTGCTGGGTGAAGATGGCGACATGCGCATCGATATGCATGTGGACGAAGAAGCCCGCACCATCGTCATCAAAGACAACGGCATCGGCATGAACAAGCAGGATCTCATAGACAGCCTGGGCACCATCGCCAGCAGCGGTACGCGCAATTTCCTGAAAAACCTGTCTGGTGATTCCCAGAAGGACATGAACCC
>JAOZJV010000311.1 GCA_029935695.1 Candidatus Krumholzibacteriia bacterium
GGCGATGAGGCGCACGTCTGACGTGGTGGTGTATTTGGAGCCCAGCCGCATGAATTCTTTGTCCTGCAGAACCCGCAGGAGCTTGGCTTGCATGGCGAAGGGCATTTCGCTGATCTCGTCCACCAGCAGGGTGCCACCATTGGCCAATTCAAATTTCCCTTTGGTGGATGCCAGAGCACCAGTAAAGGCACCCCTTTCATAACCAAAGAGTTCCGATTCCAGTAGGGTTTCAGGAATTGCTGCACAATTCAAACGGATAAAAGGTCCGTTGCGCCGGGGCCCGCTGTAATGAATGGCCTGGGCCACAACTTCTTTACCTGTGCCACTTTCACCTTGCAGCATCACGGTTCCGCGGCTGTCAGCAACCATGGCAATTTTTTCACGCAACTGAACCATGTGATGATTATTGCCCAGCAGGCCGTGCTTCTTGCTTTTGGTGCTGATGTTTTTGCGCAAGCTTCGGTTTTCGCTGACCAATTGTTCATGTTCCAGACATTTATCCAGCACATGGTTGAGTTGATCCAGCCCGAATGGTTTGGTCAGGTAATCAGTAGCACCATTGCGTGTTGCTTCCACGGCTCCTTCAATGCTGCCGAAAGCCGTCATCATGATGACCACAGGGGAATAATCCAATTCAGTCTTGATGTCAGCCAGAAGCTCCAGCCCGCCGCGTACAGGCATCTGCACATCCGACAGAACGACATCAATTTTTTCCTTCAACAAAATTGCCAGTCCTTCGAAGCCATCTTTGGCCACATGAACTTTGAATTTTGGCGCCAGAGACGACTCCAGAAAATCACGCATACTGTGTTCGTCGTCTACAATCAGAATATTCCGTTTGGAGGTCATTATTTGCCTTTCTTCCGTGTCAGACAATTTCAGGATTCAGTATCAATGCCTCGGCCACTTCCAATGTGACCGTGGTGCCCATGCCGGGTTGGCTGATCAATGACCAGGCCAGTCCATGCATGTCGAGAATAGTTTCAACCCGGGTCAGACCCACTCCGTGGTGCCCGTCCCTGGTGGTGACGAAAGGATCTGTGGCCTGCTTCAAAAGTTGAGCCGGCATGCCTGGACCATTGTCCGCAAGACACAGAGCAACTCGCCCGGTGATTTCCACCTGGCCGGTCACTGTAACAACTGCTTTAAGATCAGCTTCGGCGCTGTTGTTGAGGATCTCGTTGAGTACCAACTGAAGATCCGCTTCCGGCAGTAGCAACTGCCCCACCGGCAGTGAGGATGGGATGACTTCAAGGTTGGAATTTTTTGTGGTCGCCTCCACGATGGAACGGGACAACACTCCGGGAATATCGCAACCGGAACGGAAAGGAATGGCTCCCTGGGTCAGGTCTCCCACGGAGCGGAATATTTCCTCCATGCGTTCAATTTCAGCGAGAATTTTCCGGGCCCACCGGGAAGATCTTTCGTTTGAATCATCGGTGGCCACAATGAGACTGGCGTAACCTTTGATTCCACAAAGGCTGTTGCTGGTCTTGTGCAGATATCCGCGCAGGAGTTTGCTGGCAAGATGTCTCTTGCTTGGGCAATCCTTTGTATCGGTGGATTTTAGCATCAAAGTGGCGGTCATTGCATTGTCCTCATCTGCTGGATGAATTCCTGGTCGTTTTTCTCTTCACAGAGAAGAATTTCTTCAATGAGGGAACTGACTTTTTGCAGGGTAAAGTTCAGGCTGGCCTGGCTCACGGCCGACCACCGCTGTTTACCTTGTTCCCATTCGATTTTTGCGGAACGTTCCGTCAGCTCCAGACGCTTGATGATCTCCAGACAAACATTCTTCTTTTGTAATAACTGCCGAATTTCCGTCAAGCTGTGACCTTTTCGCACCAGGTCACCCTGTTGCCGGGACAGTTCCAGCACCTGGCTGTAAATTTGTTGTTGTTCTTCGTACAGGCCATTAAGCCTTTGGAAGAGTTCCTGTTCTGCCCTGAAGGGCTCAGGGTGTGTAGAAAGAACCAGCGCCATAGGGCTCACCTTCTGATTTGATGCGTTCGATTTCTGAAGCAATAAGTGTCATTTCACAAGCCTGGTCCTGCCAGGTACCCAATCTTTTGGCATCGCAAACTCTTTTGAATCCCTCACTTGCCCGCAAATAGCGACCTGCAAGGAAGTCCATGTTTGCAATCTGGTACCGGCCCCAGGTTGAAAGTTCGGGAAGAGCGGAATTTTTGAGAAGGTTGTACAACGACGTGGCCGAGGCATTCTCACCATCAAGAAAAAAGAAATCGGGAATTGCGAACAAAACCCAGGAGCGTTGTTTTTCTGTTAAATCCCGGCTCAGGCCACCGCTGCCAATAAGAATGCGTAAATGTTCCAGGGATTCGGCACGGTTATCCCGCCAGGCCAGACTGAAGGCCACCCAGAAGCGCAATCGATCAGTCAGAATATTATCTTCGGATTTGATTTTTGAGAGCACCAGGTCCACCGATTCAGAATCCTGGTGGATCAGCAACCAGCGAAGCCCCAGGATGTATTCCGATTCGTGCCCGGTGATGGTGCTGGATCCCACGGTGTTGGTGATGCAAGTCAGCATGGCCAGGGAGTCTCTGTTGGCGGCAGCAGCGGCCAAACGTTCACGGCTGATTTCACGAGTGAAGTTTTGTGAATTATCCAGTTCAGCAGCGGTGTCAAACCATACCAATGCGCTGTCAAATTCGCTGAGATTCACATAGTTGCGGGCATTGGCCAGGGCCACTAAAGGGGAATTGGTTTTGCTCTCCCCTCTCAGCATCCACTCTTTTTCCAACTCGTTAACAGCCTTGCTGATGGACAAGTGCCGATAGGGGCGAGTTTCTTCACCCTGCCAACCCGGAAGATCAAAAGGATAAAGAAGGTTACCCTCGTCGAGACCCGATTCAGCGCGGCTTTGCATGGCTTTCTCAAGGCTGTGCATCCACTGAAGGTATCCGTCGCTCTCAGAGTTGCTCAACCCGGCTGCCTGCACTGGTGAATAATGCCCAACCAGCAAAGATGCGCCCACCAGCAGCACAGCCATCAGAGAAGAAATTTTCGAGTTCTTTTTGATCATGTCCCTTTTTCCCTTGAGCGGAAGATGACGTTCTTTTGTGGGAACATCGCAAAAGGCGTTCCTTAACAACAGCTTCCGTTCTTGGGCCGGAAAAACTTTCCCAGCCAGGGGGGCAGATCTGCCATGAATGCGTAAGACGCGCCATAGCAGCAGGTTGGCGACTCTTTGTGGAAATTAATTTGTGAAAATAGGAAATTTTTGACCGCTGTTGAAAGCCCATGCCTGAAAACCCAATAGTTAAGTTTTCCGCATCACTGACCATTTTGTTGTCAGCTCAAAATAACACAGGAGGAAAAAAAAACCGGAACCCCACAGTTGAGATTCCGGTAAAAATAAGATGTGGATCAGTGATCAGGACTCAGCTGAATCCTCCAAAAGATCGCCATCTCCCGAAGCTTTCAATTCATAAAGCCTCAGTTTTTCCCGCAGGGTTTGCCGGCTGATGCCCAAAATGCGAGCAGCCTTACTCTTGTTATTCTCGGTCATCTCCAAAGTGTAAAGAATCTGCAAGCGCTCAACCTCAGCCAGCGGCATCAACCCAGTGGCTTGACCCAGAGCATGGTGTTGCGATGTGTGGCGAGGGTTATGCCCAGCCAGCACATGGGGTGGGAAATGTTCCGCCTGCAAGCGATCCGGTTCTTCCAGAATCATGATCCGCTTGAGGATGTTGCGCAGTTCCCGGACATTACCTGGCCAAGGGTATTTTTGCAGCATTTCCAGCAGTTTAGCATCCACAGGTAAAGTTTCCAGACGCATCTCTTCGTTGAAACTCCTCAGAAAATGGTTGATCAGGATTTCCAGATCCTGGGGACGTTCCCGCAAAGGTGGAACTTCAATCTCAACCACCTGAAGCCTGTAATAGAGGTCATTGCGGAAATTTCCGGATTCAATGGCTTCAGCCAGTTTCTGATTGGTGGCGGCCACAACGCGGGCGTGAACCTCAAGATCGTCTTTCCCCCCAACCCGTCGATACCGCCTGCTTTCCAGCACACGTAACAGGCGGGCCTGCAAGAGGATACCCATTTCTCCAATTTCATCCAGGAAGATGGACCCGCCCCCTGCCAATTCGAACAAACCTTCTTTTTTATTCTTGGCATCGGTGAAGGAGCCTTTTTCGTGGCCGAAAAGCTCACTTTCCAAAAGAGTTTCCGGCAAGGCGCTGCAGTTGATTTCCATGAAGCGTTCCTGGCTGCCCCGGCTGATTTCATGGACTGCCCTGGCAACAATTTCCTTTCCGCTTCCGGATTCACCCTGAATCAGGATGGTTGTATCGTTGCCACTGCGGCTGGCCCCCACTTTCTCCAAAATATTGGCAATGTGGCTGAGCCCAGGACAGGCCTTGATCATTCCCATGTATTGACCATCAAAATCGGTGGGTATAACCGTCTTCGCGGCTTTTTTGGCGGGAACGGCCTTCTTGACTTCACTTTCAGGAACTGGCATTTCCACAACATTGGTGGCTTTAAGAGCAGCCCGGACCTGAGCTTTCATGAGTCCCAGCTTGAAGGGCTTGGGGATAAAGTTGTAGGCGCCCAGGCGCATGGCACTGACGGCCGTATCCACATCACCATAAGCAGTCATCATGATGACCGGGGTGCCGTTGCCCTGGTTTCGCAATGCCTGGAGAATTTCAATCCCCGAAACGCCGGGAAGCTTGAGATCCGAGATCACCAGATCAAATTTGGTGCTGTGGCATTTGGCCAGGGCTTCTTCACCAGTCTCAGCAGCAGTAATGTCGTAACCTTCCCGTGTCAGGGATTCGACAAGAGATGCTCTGATAGTGGCTTCGTCATCCACGATTAAAATCCTGGAATTCATGCTTACTCCTTATGGGATTTGGCGATCAAATCATCTGCAGGAAGTACC
>JAOZJV010000312.1 GCA_029935695.1 Candidatus Krumholzibacteriia bacterium
CGATTGTTGTTCTCCAGCAACTCGGCCACATCCTGAAAGTAGTCGAGCTTTGTGCTGAGAGTGTGCCGTCCACCGGGGATGGTCCAGGGCTCTTGATCAATGGGGTTCCAGTTGTTAGTCACTGTGCGCGGATGGCCCGGCGGCAGCGGGGTCCAGTGGTTGCGTATGCCCACGAGAGTTTCACCGTCCAGACTCAGCAGGAACGAAACTGTGTCAGCATCCGCACTGCCACCATTCATACAAGCCGTATTGAGCCAGGTATGGGGCAGATTTCCCATCAGAGTATCCGGCTCTGAGCAAGAGAACAGTGCAGAATCGTCTTCAGGCTGGGGGACCACAGGTGCATGCCAGCCCGTGAGCGTCACTGGTTGCAGGTCTGGCCGACCATGGAACAACCCCACCCGTACGGCCAGATTGCCCGGATGCTCAAAGCGGTCACACCACACCACGGCACAGTTATGTCCGATCTGCGTCAGGTCAAGATTCAGCACTGCCCAGCCCCGCTCACCGGTGGACACCACATCCTGTACATCGTCCAGGATGCCGACCTCGAAGTCTGGAGGGAGCCAGCCGAGATTCACAGGACCATCCTCGGGATCGGTCTCGATCACCAGACTTGCCGGCCCCAGCGAAAAAATAGAGGAGAAGAATTCGAAAGTCATCAACCGGGATGAGAAATACGGCGTCTCAGGGAAGATGCCGAAATCGAAGGGGTAGGGGCTGTTCTCCAAATGAAGGATGCGGTAGTCGGCGCCGGTGTTGGATTGATCGATATTGATGATACCCACATCGTAAGCTGGGGCGGTGGCGTTGCGGGTGTTTACCAGAAAGGCGTCCAGACCATCGCTCTGCATGGTGGCTTCGAGGCTGGATCCAAAGCCATCTTCGGGCCCGGTGGCCTGAGGGTGCAAACGCATGAAATAGTCAACAGGCGTACTGTACACCGGCTCCATCCACACTGCATTCCAGGGTCGATCGTTGCCTGGTTCAATGCGTACACCGTCACAGTTCCACCAATAGTCAGGAAGAAATTCAATACCGGCATCATGGGCTGGCGGCGCCGAGCGCGTGACCACCTGATGCAGAGGCAAGGTCATCGGCTCCCAGATCCACTGCCGGCCATAGACATTGTCTGTCTCGTCGGATTCGGGAATATTATCGTTGTTATCACAGTAGGCCACCACGGTATGACGACCACCGCGAACAGTGAGAGGGCCATCATCGACCCAGCCGTTGTAGGACCCCGGCGCAATTGCCCACAGGTTATGATTACAGACCGTATGGCCGTCGAGTCGAATGATCATGTTGGATGGTAAAGCAGTGGCCGTTCCGCCGTTGTAACAGGCAGCATTGAACCAAGTGCTTGCCGACTCACCCACAAGAATCGATGGCCCTGGCACGCTGGACCAGGTCGCTGTGTCGTCAGGCCGTGGCACCACTGGTGCGTACCATCCGGGAAAGTCAAAGAACATGAGGTTGGGACCACTCTCTTCCAGGAAAGCCCGGGCGCCATTAGGCTCGTTGTAGGGCGTATCGAAGGTGCCGACGAGAATCGTTCCGTCACTGAACTCCGCAGTAACTGTACCACCGTAATAGTGAAAAGTGAAAGGCGAGCCGTCGCTACCGAAATCAAGGTCGCGAGAGAAGCGATACCGATCACCACTGTCAAAGCCGGTTGCGGTGATGCCAAAAACTTGTGTCGGTTGACCCTCTGGTCCATCGAGGTAGAACGCCACTGAAGTGACTCCCTCGTTGATGGTGCCGCATAACGAAGTACCGCTGGGATCAAGCCAAACGTTGGTGGTGTTGAAATCCCAGCGCACGTCGGACAAGGTAACGGGCTCACTGCTGGTGAAAGTGATCTCTAACCAGTTACCGCCTTCGCCACAGTTGCTGACGGTGCTGTAGCCGGATATATCAGCCAGGGAAGGCACCGCCATCAGAACGAAAATTATGACCAGAGCGCGATGGATTAAGACGAAACGCTTGTACATGTCAAACCCCCATGGCTACCAAAATTAACCGGAATCATCAGGAAGAATGTTGGATTGTCAGTGGGAATAACTCGGTGGGGAAATGAGAATCACATCTACGGGAAGATCTTTTCAGATTTTGTATCCCGGCGCTGCCCCACTTCCAGTCAAAAAATCAAACTTAACGCACCAGGGTCAACCTCCTTGAGTACACCTTTCCACTGCATTGCATCCGGGCCACATAAACCCCGCTGCTTGCATGGCGTCCATCTTCCCCAACTCCCTGCCAGATGACTTCGTGCCGTCCCGCGGGAAATTCTTCATCACAAAGGACTTTTACCAGCAGGCCTCGAACATCGTACAAGGCGATGCGGGTGTGTCCTGCTTTGGCCTGGGTAAAGCTCAGGGTTGTGCATGGGTTGAAGGGGTTGGGCCGTGCCTCACCCAGAAATGTGCCGGATACGGGGGGCTCTTCCACCGGAGTCACACCCGGGTAGAGGCACAGTCGATAATTGATGCTTTTTTGAAGATCGTCGGCGCCTCTTTTCCAAACCGCCAAACTGTAATATCCGGTTTGGGGAATTTGAACGGTGAACGTGACGTCCTGTCCGTTGCCGCCGGCAATACTCTGGGCAATTTTTCCTTCTTCGGATGTCAGAGAAACATTTCTGGCTTCGGTGTCGAAAAGCGTTAAACCCAGAATGCCGTTACCGGAAGTATTGTCCAGTTTGATTGCCAGAAGACCCGGTTCCAGACGGAATTCCTTAACCTGCATGATGTCTCCACCAATCATGACCCACCCGCCGTACCAACCGGTCGGATTGCTTGCCACGAACTGACTTTTCAGGGCCTGGGCCAGAAACGACCCGGTTCCTGATTCCCGGGTGAAACCCGCATCAAATGCCACATCATGGTCGGGTTCCTGGTTCATGTTCACCAGGACAAAATCCGTCAAACCGGTTTCGCTTTCCGAGCTGATCAAGGGAGTTGCAAAACTCTCGGTGCTGTTGGTGTATTGTTCAAAAAGTTTAACGTCCACATCGCATGCTGCGTCAGGTATCACTGCCATGCCGCGCCACCAGTTGTCGCCGCCGCTGGGATCTTCCACAGCCAGACGCAGGGATGAGCAATTGTCCAGCATTTCCACTCCGGGGTAAGCCAAATTGTGACCGCCATCCTTAAGAGGAGGAGCCGGCATGGTTTGTACGTTTCCATAAGGAAGTCTGCCAGGACTCCAGCAGTATTGAGCTGCGTAATTGTTGTCAGATTCGGTGACCTCTTCAACAGAATTACCGGAATCGAGCATGAGGCTCAAAGTATGACGGCCGCCGGTGATGCTGACGGGAGTTGTTCGCTGGTATTTTGCGGTGCTGAAAGCGTCCAATCCGCCAAAATTGAGGATGGTTGGATAGGGTGCTCCATCCAGGGAAAGAATGTTGGCGAAGTTACCGCAGTCGGCACCGCTATTGTTGCGTTGCAGGTAATTCAGATAGGTGGTGGTTGAATCGCCCCACAGGGTTGATGGCAACAGGGCGGCAGGAGCGCTGTAATAGTTGGTGGGGGTGATGGGGTGATCCCAATATAAGGTAATACTGGGCAACAGGTTCGGCAGAGCATCGATCAGTTTTAAGCGGACTTGGTGAGTATCGGAGATCTGATTAGAGCCGACAAAAGCAACCACCGCATGCTGCAGGTTATCGGTAATGTTAACGTTAATAAATGCTTCGCCCCAAGCGTTAGTGGGAAAACCTCCACCTGGGTAGTGGGAGGTATCCCAGTATCCATAATCCGATCCTATATGCCCTACTCGCACAGAGTACTGCGGGTCGCCTACCAGCAGAATATTTTTCTGCCCCTGCTCTTCCGGCGACAAGCTGAAAGTCCATAGACCCAACTCCTGGTCCGGTCCGAATTCCTCATAAAAATTAACATCGTGAAGCAGGGTCTGGGGCTGGTGTCCCTGAATTCTGTAATCCGCATTTCCACCATCGTTGATCACTGCGAGGTTGTAGGTGGTGGCAGGATAAGCGTGGTATGGCTGATGAACAATCATTGCCGAAAGTTCTCCAGTGAGACCGCCATCGGCTTCCAGGGCGTTTGTGAATCCAAAGGTTGAGGAGTCTTCGTTATAGTCGTAAAGAAAAATATCGTACTGGCTGTCCTGAGTCAGAGGACGCACGGAGACCGCTACCCACTCTGCCATGGGCAGGTCAAAATAATATCCATCACAGTTGGGTTCGAGTTCCGGGTCAGGGCAGTGATCCCAGCCACCGTCCTGAAGTGGTGGAGCGGGATAAACGGTGGCCCCGGATGTTGATGATAGATACCTGGATGGCCAGAGAAATTGCCCACCCCAGGTGTTGTCGTCCTCGTTGGTCTCGGCAATGGAGTGGAGGGCATCGACATAGGCGGAGACGGTGTGCCGGCCGCAATAATCTGGATCGAACGGGCCCTGGTTCAGTACGGCAAATTCGTTGGTTGTGACGGGAGCATAACCCATGGTTGTGTATTGACCGTCCAGATAGAAGGTTACATCAAAACCACCGGGAGTCGGTGTGTCGCCATTATTTCTGCCGTGGGCGTTCAAGTAGAAGTCATTTCCCCACAAGACATCATCGACCCAGCAAGTGGTTGGGGTGGAATAGCCGTTGATTCTGGGAACTACGGGATGGCTCCATCCCGGCCGGGTGCAGAGATAGAGGTTAACTCCCTTTTCCTGGGCAGCGGCCAAACCGGACGTTATCAGAATAGCCAGAATGATGATGAGTCGGGTTCTCATGGTTTCCTCCCCAGAACGAGTTTGAGCTGTTAAGGGGAATAACACCAGGTAGAGACGGGAATCACATCCGGGGAATTTTTTTTCAAACTCTGTGATCTTGAAACACCTACCTCGTTGTTCATCATGAAACCAATGATATCATCATTCAAGGCGGTTCC
>JAOZJV010000313.1 GCA_029935695.1 Candidatus Krumholzibacteriia bacterium
TAATCAAAATGTCGATTTCAGCCCATTCGGATGGCAATCCTTCGATGGTGGCGTTGACACTCTCACGGTCGCGCACGTCCAGTTTCAGGGCATGGGTTTTAACGCCGTATTGCGCCGAGATGGCCTCGGCCAGGGCGGCAACCTTATCTTCCCGCCTGGCTGCCAGAATCAAATGAGAGCCTTCCCTTGCAAATGAATGGGCACAGGCTTCACCAATGCCAGCGCTGGCACCGGTGATGAGGGTGATTTTATTTTTCAGCATGGTGGTCTCCAAGGCTCGCGGTACAAGGGTTATGATTCCATGGCAACAGGTTAGCAGATCCGATCCCGGGCGGCAATCAGCCATTGGCAGACGGTTTTTGCAGCTTTATGTTGTAAAAGATCAATAAATGTGTCATAATATCACAAAACAACACCCCCAAACCCCTTCGGAGGTCCCCATGAGGAAGTTGGTCATCATCCTGCCTGTGCTCGTTTCGGTTTGTGTTTGCACAGGATTTGCCATGGGAATCAGCCCTGTGGACGCCTCAGGCAGTGACCCAGCGGCCACTCTTCTGAATGCCCCGGCTCAAGCGGGTTCCATTGCCATGCTGATTCCTTTTGCAAGCACGGCCGACGATGGCGGTGCCCTGGGCGAAAAAGCCAAGGTCATGGCCATGCGCCGGCAGTTGAAGGCAGGCAATCCTCTTTTTAGAACTCCCTAAACCACGATCTCTGTCCACAGGCTGAACAAAGCCGCCAAACCAATCAGAACGAACATCAGAAATAAATACAAACATGTTTTTTGCATGGTGACTCCTGGGGGATTGAAGGAAGACCAACAGTGGTGCTTTCTTCCAACAGGAATCATGCCTCGCTGAAAGTCCCTGAAAACACCAAAACCGGCCACCTTTTGCAGGGTGGCCGGTTTTGTGGTTGTCACTTTTCCTGAATCTGACGATGGGCGTTGTCAGAAAATGATCAGAGAGTGCTTTCCTGTTCGGGTTTTTCCGCCAGCATTTTCAACCGGGTCAATCCATCATCAAACAAGGGCCCCACCATGGGATCCATCAGCAGGTTGAAAAAGCGTCCCATGAGATTCCAGCCCATGTCGCCGCTCATCTCAAAGACCACCAGGGTGCTGTCGGCCATCACTTCGTAGCGCATGGCGCAGAGAGATTCAGGCCGGCTGCCGGAAAGATCCATGTTGTAGGCTACTCCCCACTGGGGCTCGCTGCGGATGACCGTCAACTCGCCCCCGCCTTTCTTGGCGGTCCATTCCTGATGCGCACCTTCACCTTTGGTGATGGAGCCAAGGGTCACATCCAGGCTGGGATCATCCTTGAACCAGGGAGTCCACTCGGGCCAGGTCTCCAGGTCGCTGGTGAACTGGTGAATGCGTTCGGGTGAGGTGTTGATGACCATCTCACGCTGCACACTGTACTGGCTGGGCAGGATCAACCCGACGATCACCACCACCAGGGTGGCGGCCAGAACACCGATGCCGATTGGTTTTAATACGGGGCCCATTGTTGTTTCTTTCTCCTGTTGTTCAGCCTAAAACTAGTTGGTCCACTTTTGCAGCCAGCCCATGACTTCATCATGCCACTGGATGGAATTCTGGGGCTTCAGCACCCAGTGATTTTCGTCGGGATAATAAAGCAACCGGGCCGGAACTCCCTGACGGCGCAGGGCGGTGAAGGTGCTCATGCCCTGGGTGTCGACCACGCGGTAATCAAGAGCACCGTGCACCACCAGGGTGGGCACATGCCAGTTCTGAACGTAATCGGCTGGGTTGTGCAGACCGTAGCCATTGCCGTCGGCCCAGGGAGTGCCGCCATGTTCCCATTCAGGGAACCAAAGCTCTTCGGTGTCAAGGTAGGCCATGCGCTCGTCGATGTTGCCGTCGTGGCAAACAAAGGCTTTGAATTCCTTGGAGAATTCCGGTTGGCCGTGGATCCAGTTGATCATGTAGCCACCATAGCTGGCGCCGGCTGCCACCACTTTGTCGGCATCCATCCACTGGTAGTTTTCCAGTGCTGCCGTCAGGCCCTTGACCAGATCTTCGTAGGGACGATCGCCCCAGTGACCGCTGATGGCGTCGGTGAATTCCTGGCCGTAACCGGTGGAGCCGTGGAAGTCCACAGCCACGGTGGCAAATCCGGCGCCCACATAAGCCTGGGGATTCCAGCGGTAGTGGAAGTCATTGCCAAAGCTGCCCTGGGGGCCGCCGTGGACCAGGAAAGTCAGGGGCCACTTCTGGCCGGCTGCAGCTTTTTCTTCGGTCCAGTCGTAAGGTTTGACCACATAGGCATGCACGATTTCATCGTTCCAGCCCTTGAAGGTGAATTGCTCGGGCTCGCCCATGAGACAGGCTGCCAGCTTCTCGCCGTTCAGGTTGGTGATCTGCTTGATATCTTTGCCGTTGGTCTTGATGGTGAACAATTCCGTAGGCGATTTCAGGCTCTGCATGCCAAAAAGAATGCGGCCCTTCAGCAGACCCAGGCTGGAGTGCCGACCCATTTTATCAACCATCGAAACCTTACCGGATTTGATGTCCAGCTTGAACAGAGAGCGTTGGCCAAGATAACCGGCGGTGCAGTAGGCGGTTTTGCCGTTGCCGCTGAATTTCAGGCCATGGGGGCTGAGGCCGAGACCATCATACTCGAAGTCGATGCGGCGGCTCTCACCGGTTTCCCAGTTCATCAGTTCAAGATGGAAGCGATCGGCTTCAAAGCCAGGGCGATCCATGGCCAGGTAGACCAGGGTTTTGCCGTCGGGGGTGAACACAGGTTCGGTGTCCCAGGCCTGGTTGGCTTCGGTGATACAACGGATGGTACCGCTGCCGTCGGTGGGCACGGCGTACAGGTCGTAGTCGGTGCTCCAGGCAGGTTCGCTGCCGGGCAGAATTTTAGCGGTGAAGATGACTTCGCTGCCGTCAGGTGTGACGACAAATTCTTCACTGCCACCCCAGGGCCGGGTGGGCACGTCCGTATCAAGGTCTTTCATCAGGTCCACAGGCTCGCCGCCGGGGTTCATGCCGTCGAGCAGGAAAATGTGGCTGCGTTTGCCGTCTTCCCAGGTGTCCCAGTGCCGGAACATGAGCTCGTCGTAGATCATGCCGGTGACCTTGCTGGCTGCTTTTTCTTCATCCCGGGCCACTGTTTCTTCCGGAGTCATGCCCGGATAAACTTCCATGGAGAAGACGAAGCTGTGCAGATTGGGAGCCACTTCAAAATTACTCACGTCCAGGGCCAGGTGAGAGATTTGACGGGCTTCGCCACCGGTGGGATCGATGTTCCAGATCTGGGAACTGCCATCGCGGGTAGAGAGGAAGAAAATGGTACCGTTCAGGCACCAGCGGGGATTCCAGTCACTGGCAGGATCGGCAGTCAGGCGGCGGGTGGTTTCGCCGTCGACGCTGGCCACCCAGATGTCGGTGCGGCCGCGGTTGGCTTCAACGTCAGTGGTGCGCACATTAAAGGCGACCCACTTGCCATCAGGGCTGATTTGGGGATCACTGATGCGCTCCATGTCCAGCATGTCATGAATGGAGAACGGGTGCTGCTCCACGGTGGCCTCCTGGGCCAAAACGGGAGAAACGAGGCAAAGAGTCAGCAGCAGGAAAGGCAGCAGGTTTTGCAGGCGCAAGGTCGGACCTCCATTTGGGGACAGATGGTTTTTTAACAGCGCAAATATAGTGTATCGGGGGTTAAGAAGCTAATGGGAGTGGGGCAGTCTGTTTTTTCCCCCCACAGGGAAGAAAATGTGCTAGGGTGCAAGTAGGAGTTGTTTTACACGCCATTCCAGGCAAAACAAAGGTTCGGATTATGAAAAAGGCTACCGCCATCATTTCGCTTTTGCTTCTTATGAATGCAGCCTTCGCCCTCGCTGAAGCTCCACTTATCTTTGGCGCCAGGGAACCCGTCGGCCAGGCACCCACCCGGGATGCTTTCCACTGCCAGCCATTAAATCCCTATTTCAATGTGCATCAGGCCAGCACTGGTTTTGACAGTGAATTTGCTGATGATATTCCCCTGGAGTTTGTGGGCACCGCCATCCACGAAGTCAGTCTGTATGTGGGAGAGTTCTACGGCGACTGGATTGATCCCGACGGCGTGGTTTTGAATTTCTACAACAGCGAATGCCTGCCTTCCCTTGACCCGGATGTAACTTTCTATTTTCCCTGGGCCGACATTGAAAAAGAATTGGTTTATGACAGCAGCTGGCGGGTTTACCTGGTCACCTTGATTCTGCCAGAGCCACTGGGCATTGAAAATGAAATGAGTTTGGGTGCTTTTGTTGACAACGACTGGGGCACCGCCGAACCATTCTGTGGGGTGGGAATTACCGATTACGATGATGTGTATGGAGCCTGCGACGGTGCCGTTGATGCCCTGGACTGGGGTTACCCTCGTTGGACCAGCAGTTCTTACTACACTGGCCTGGGTCTGGATCTGGCTTATTGCCTGACCACAGGCTCGGTGGCCACTGATGACCAAAACTGGGGAACGCTGAAGTCTTTTTACCGGTAAGATCGAGTTATTTTTGGATTGGGACGGGGCGGTAATGTGTTCATTGCCGCCCCGTCCATTTTCCCCAGGCCGGGTTTATCGCACCAACACCGTTTTCTGATTTACAAATTCCCGAATACCCAAAGCGTGCAGTTCCCGCCCGTAGCCACTCTCCTTGATGCCCCCAAAAGGCAGCCGGGGATCTGACTTCACAAAGTCATTCACAAAACAACAACCGGCATGGAGTTCTTCGGCGGCAATACGCTGACCACGTTCCAGATCCTGAGTGTAGACGGCTGCTCCCAGCCCAAACACCGTATCGTTGGCGATGCGGATAGCGTCCGCTTCATCCACCGCAGTGATGACCGAGGCCACGGGTCCAAACATTTCATCATCGTAGGCAGGCATGCCT
>JAOZJV010000314.1 GCA_029935695.1 Candidatus Krumholzibacteriia bacterium
GAAAATGAATTCAAATGCTTGCACCAGCTTTGACCCCAGAAGCTGCTGGCGAGGTGGCGTTTGTTGCCAATAACATGTACAGGGTGCAGTTCGTATCCCTGGCCAAGCAGTTTTTCAGCCAGTTTCTGGTTCTTCTGTTTGTGTGTTTTGACCGAAACATATGGTGGATATCCACCCCAACCATTTCTCATTTTCAAATTCTCATTTCTTGGTTTCAAGCCTTGGCCCGAGTGATGTCCAACTGGACAAGTTCCAAAATTCGCTCATCAGATAGTTCAGTCAGTTTAATTTCCCTGCCGCCAAGCACCTGATTGGCTAATTCTTTTTTCTCGTTGATCATCAAATCAATTTTTTCTTCAATGGTGCCTGTGGTGACAAACTTATGCACCAGCACATTCTTTTTCTGGCCAATACGAAACGCCCGGTCTGTTGCCTGGTTTTCAACAGCCGGATTCCACCAGCGATCAAAATGTATGACATGACAGGCTTCAGTTAAATTCAATCCGGTGCCACCAGCCTTCAGTGAAATCACAAAAAACGGCGGACTGTCCTCACGTTGGAATTGGGTCACAAGTTTTTGCCGTTTTCCAACGCTGGTTCCCCCGTGAAGGACCAGTCCGGGTCGGCCAAACACCTTGGCCAAATGCTCTTCGAGTGCAGGTATGATTTCCCGATACTGGGTAAAAACAAGAGCTTTTTCCTGACGTTGAGCCAACTCGCCGCAGATGTCCTCCAGGCGCTGAAACTTCCCACTGTCACCAACAGCATACTGACCGTCGCCATTGACCTGGCTGGGATGGTTGCACACTTGCTTCAGTCGCATCAGCGCTCCAAGCACCAGGCCACGCCTTTCGATGCCTTCATTGACAGCGGCCAGACCATTTTGGAGCTTCGTTACCACCTCTGAGTACAGTTTAATCTGGGTTCTGGTAAGGGTGCAATAACGAATTGTTTCGGTTTTTTCAGGCAAGTCCGAAATGATTTTCTTGTCGGTTTTCATGCGCCGCAGAATGTATGGTCCCACCAATTTCCGCAAGGGCTCGAAACCATTTTTTTCCATCTCTTTAACAAAACTGGCGAACTGATGTTTGGACCCCAGCAAGCCCGGGTTCAGAAAACTGAACAAAGACCACAAATCGCCCAGATTGTTTTCAACAGGCGTACCGGTCAAAGCAATCCGGGCCGAGCCGTTTAACTTCCGTACGGCCCGACTCTGCCGGGTGCCATAGTTCTTGATGGCCTGGGCTTCATCCAGAATGATCAAATGCCATTGTTGCTCACTCAACCAGGGCAGGCGGTGAGTCATGGCGTAGGTGGTAATCACCAGGTCATATTTTCCCAGATGATCTTGCGGATTGTTCCCAATCTCGTTCAGGGTTTTGCGTGGGGTTTCGGCCGTGTGCAGCATGAGCAGTTTTAGCTCGGGCGTGAAACGCGCCGCTTCCGCCTTCCAGTTGCCCAGCAGGGAAGCTGGGATGATGAGCAAAGCGGGTGGATCGGATTTTTTTCGCCGCCGCGAGTTCAGCAAGGCCAGAATCTGGATGGTTTTGCCCAGGCCCATGTCATCTGCCAAACAGGCACCCAGGCCAAGTCCGGCAAGCAGATGCAGCCAGGCAACGCCCTTGTTCTGGTAAGGCCGGAGAATGGATTGCAAATTGTTGCCCAGTTTTAACCCATGTTTTGATTGAGGGTTACGCAAATCTTCCAGGATTTTTTGCAATGAACTACCGGCGACCACTTCGGACCAGTGGGGAACGTCCTCATTGGTTACGGATTCAAGGTTTGCCGAGGTGCCAGCCAGAAGACGCAATCCTTCATGAAAAGAGAGCCCTCCGGATTCACTCTCAACCTCAATACCTTGCCAGTACTCAAGAACTTCCTGGAGTTTTGTGCCGTCGATTTCAACCCATTGCCCCTTGAGTGAAACCAGGCATTCCCCCTGGGATAAGAGATTTTCCAGATCAGCAGAGGAAATGCGATCATCACCAAGCATGACTTCCACGTTCATTTCAAGAACTGAGTCGATACCCAGCGAGGTTTTGTTCTTCCGGTTAATGGTCACTTTAACCGAAGGCTTAACCGACTTTTTCGACCACTCGGGAACCCGAACCGAAAGTCCGGCTGCTTCCAACTCCGGGGTGGACTTCAACAGTTGATAGGCCTGGGCTGCCGTCCAGGCCGCAGGCTGATACACTCTGCCGCTGTTGACCATTTCCTGAACCCAGGATAAACCTGCGGCCGCTTCTCGAACCGGGGATAACAGCTTCACAAGAGCCTGTTTATTCCTGGTGCCAGCATACAATTTCAAAGCCTGCTGCAGGGGCAGATGCTTGATCTTGCCACCACTGCCCAGTCCCGTGGTAAAAGTTGCCAGAAAGGCAAATGGCAACTGGGCGCTTTGTTTGTTTTCAGCCAGATGAAAAGTAACTCGTCCCACCCGGTTCCAGGCCGGAGCCCAGTCTGACAAAAACCCTTCAATATCCGAATATTGCCTAAGAGTTTCCCAGGTCCAGCTGCCGAGTTCATCCCAGATGAAGTCCAGGCGTTCATCGGTAATATACTCTCCTCCGGTCATGGGAGGGGCAATGTGGATCCAGTGTGTCAGCAATTCGAAGCTGGGAGTGGCAAGTTCTTTCAGAGGATTGTCTTCAAGAAAGATTTCCGGACGTTGGTGGCATAGGCGGGTCAGGAATTCTCCACCTACCATGCGCCAGAAACGGGCGGCAACCGAGATATCGGACAAGTCGCCGGTTATTGCCGAAAGAGTGAATAATCCACGGCGCCAATCGTCATTAAAAGCAGCCGAAAGAGATTTGTGGGTGGGGCTTTCCGAATCAATGGGACGGGAATCAAAAGTCAGGATTCCTGATGGATGCAGGCAAATGTCGCTCATGCAGTGATTCTCGAATCAGGGAGGAAGGAAAATCAGGAAAGTGTCAGAAGATCACAGGTTAGCAAGTTTTGTTTAGACTGCAAGTTTTCCTTTGGCAATTTCCGGGAAACCACAGGCGGAGCGAATGATGAAATACGGTGGAATGAAGGCCTGGCGGAAAGGGTCCAGGTCAGGCCGTTAACCTCACCATGACCAATTAAATGAACCAATTAGCTGGCCCCAAACCTCATCCAATGCTACAATACCCATCCCCGACCAAATTTTAACCAACAGGGATTATGCACCGGCCCACCCCGCACCGGTTTCCAACACCCTCATGGAGATGATCGATGAATACACTGCGCTGGACCCTCCTGGCTCTCACCTTGTCCCTTTTTGCATTCACCACAGCCTTTGGAGCGGAAGTTTTTCTTCCCCGCTACCCGGCCCTCAGCCCTGATGGTGAAACCGTGGTCTTCTCGTTCCAGGGCGACCTGTGGAGCGTCTCCAGCGATGGCGGCCAGGCCCGGCGCCTGACAGCCCATGAAGCCTACGATGCTTTCCCCGTCTTCAGCCCTGACGGATCAACTCTGGCCTTTGCCTCCAACCGTTACGGCGATGAGGATATTTTCCTCATGCCCACTGAAGGCGGCGCGCCAACCCGATTGACCTTTGCGTCATCCACCGACCGTCCGGGTGCTTTCTCGCCCGATGGCCAAACGCTCTACTTCGCCTCCCGCCGTCTTTTCGACTTCCCCATGGGTGCGCAAATTCAACAAATCCCTGTCAGCGGCGGCACCCCTTCCCGTCTGGTTGACATTTTTGGTGACGAAGTGGCCACCAGCGACGGCCAGACTTTCATCATTGCCGAAGGCCGCGTCAAAGAGAGCCGTCTTTATTACCGGGGAACCTACCAGCGCGAACTCTATTCCTGGACTGCCGGAAATGATCCTCAACCGCTGACGGAAAACCGTGGCTATGATCGCAACCCCATGGTCGCAGACGATGGTCGCATCTTCTGGATCGGCGATCAGAACGAATCCAAACTGCCCAATGTTTACACCATGAATGCTGACGGCAGCGCCAAGCAGGCCGTGACTAATTTCACCGAAGACGGCGTGCGCTCGGCAAGTCTCGGCGCTGGTGGCCAAACTATCGTCATTGAAAGAGGCACCAGCCTGTATCTGGTGGATGCAGCCGGCGGCCAGCCAAAACTTCTGAATATTTTAGTGGCTGATGATGCCATCGAAAACCCGGTCATCATCGAAAACAAAACAGCCGACGCCACCGAGCTTTCCATCAGCAGCGACGGCGAAGAATACGCCATGATCATTGAGGGTGACATTGTTCTGGTCAGTCGTGATCTGGGCGGGCGCGCCACCATCGCCGTGCCTGGCCCCTGGCGTGAGATGGACATCAGTTTCCGTCCCGGCGGTGCCGATACGCTGCTCTTTGTCACCGATCGCTGGGGTGAAGACGAAGTGTGTCTGCTGGTTTCAGACGATGAGGACGAGAGCAATCTGCGGTTGGCCCGCAGCCATAAAATCGAACGCCTGGCAGCGGATGGTTTACCCACCACCACTCCTCTGTGGTCTGCTGAAGGCGACCGGTTCCTGTTTACCACCGGCAACGCCAATCTGCATGTGATGGATGCCGATGGTGATAACAACACTCTTCTGTTGGAACACTGGGCCCTGTCGGATTACGCCTGGAGCCCTGACGGCCGCTGGATTGCCATCAGCGCTTACAATGGCGATTTCAACAGTGATATTCTGATTATGCCCTCCGAAGGTGGCGAGGCTGTGAACATCACCCGCCATCCCGACTACGACGACAACCCGGTATGGAGCGCCGACGGCAGCATGCTGGCCTGGAACACCAACCGGAACGGCGCCTCTCCCGCCGAGCTGAATTTTGATGTCTACTATATGTACCTGACTCGGGAGTTGGACGAGCGCACCGCTGAAGAGTGGAAAATCTGGGAAAAAACCCGCGATAAAAAACCAGCCACAAAAGAAGT
>JAOZJV010000872.1 GCA_029935695.1 Candidatus Krumholzibacteriia bacterium
GGCCATCCTCTGGTGGGCAGCTCTTTGAACTTAACTGGCGTCTCTCCTGCAATATCAAAAAGGACCAGTTTTCGATCCCGAAGTCTGCCCTGAAAAACCAGCGAATTACTGGCGGCGCAATAAGTCATGTTCATGACTGCCCGGTCAGGCATGGCGTGCAATAATAAGGATTCGCCTGTTGGCACCCCTCGGCCCACATCCATGGGCAGCGCTAAAAGTTCCACACCTGAATTGGACAGATCACGATTGCGAACATGGATCAACCTGCCATCAGGAAGCCAGGCCATGGAAGGATGGGAGTGAACATTGAATCGTTCATCCTCTCCCAGAATGGTAGTGCCGCCGGACAAACTGGTGCATTCCAGTGTCAGCAACGGATCTTTCCAACGAAAAAAGGCCAGGTGATCATTATCAGGGCCCCAAACAGGTGAGAAAATGGTTTCGTCATTTTCCATTTGCAGCACTGTTGAGAATTCACTGTTTTCCAAGTTGAGAATGCTGAGTTTCCTGCCATTTTCCAGCAGAAAAAAGACCATTTTTCCATCAGGTGAAAGTGTGGGATACGCCACCGTTTCATAGGAACGAATGACTTCAATTGATTTAGTGTCCAGGTTGAAACGGGCCAGTTGCATTTCACCCTCATCCACCCAGAATTCCATGAGCAACTCTTTGCCCGAAGGGAACCAGCTTAAATGGATGGCCCATCGTTCATCAGGTGTTTTGGGCAGAATTACAGTGCTTTTTCCCGTTTCCATATTGCGGATCAGCACGTCGCCATCAAGGTTGTAGGCCAGCTGTTTACCGTCAGGTGAGAGGGCGGTTGAGGAGGCGCTCAGGGTTTGATCATTGAAGGCAGTCAGTCGAGTCATTCGGGGAGAACCATGGCGTGGAGTGGGTGGCTCATGAATAAAAAACCAGGCGGCGAGGGTTGTAACAATCGCCATGGCCGCGAGGCTCAATATCGAATTACGTTTCCGCTTTATTACTTTTCCCAGCCGGTAGAATGTTGTTGTGGGCCGCGCCAGAATTGCTTCGCCATTGAGATACCGCTGAATGTCCTGTCCTAACTCACCAGCGGTGCAATACCGCAGCACGCGTTCTTTGGCCATGGCTTTGCTGATGATGGTTTCAATATCACCACGGAAAAATGTATCCACCGTGCCCAGATGCGCCGGGTGGTCTTCATTGATTCGGCGCATGGCATCGGCAAAACCGAGGCCGTTGATGTCCAGTGGCAGCCTGGCGGCAAGCAGCTCGTAAATGATGACACCGAGTTGGAAAATATCTGATCGGGCGTCCAGATTTTCACTGTGTCCACTGACTTGTTCTGGGCTCATGTAAGCCAGGGTGCCGACCAGTTGGCCGGGTATGGTGTACAAGGTGGCCAGTGGGTTTTCGGTTCCTGTTGCCCGGGCAACTCCGAAGTCCAGAACCCAGGTTCTGATTACGC
>JAOZJV010000315.1 GCA_029935695.1 Candidatus Krumholzibacteriia bacterium
GTTTGTTTTGGGAACCCACGTGAGCAGGCCCCTGACTCCGGATGGAATAATCGGGAATCGATTCTCCTTCAATATCACGATAAGCCACGGTTGTTGAAAATTTTCCCGCGCCCAGATCCTGGGAATATTTCAGCGAAGGCGCAAAACGCGTCAAATCGGAATGGGTGAAAGTATTATAACTCTGCTGCCAGTCCTCGTTGAAATCTTCTTCTTCGAGGGAACCCGCGGTTTGGCCTGTCTTGTCCAGATAGTCCATTTTAAACGTGAAGATGGACTTTTCCGAGGGCGTGAAATTGACCTTCAGGTTGCCGCCTTTTTTCTCAAAATTGCTGTGCTCACGCCAGCTTTTGTTGTCTTTGTAGTTCATGTCCAGCATGAAACCAAATTTTTCACCCGAAGAGGCAATCGATGCGGCCGAGCGAATCTGGTCGTAATCACCATATTCAAAATCAATCCGGGCCGTGGGCTGGGTGGCCGGATCCTTGGTGATCATGTTGATGACACCACCAATGGCATTGCTTCCGTAAAGAGCCGAGGCGGGACCCTTCACCACTTCAATGCGCTCAATGCTGTTGGAGTTGACTTCCGCAAACTGGCCACTGGAACCCGAGCCGTAACCGGCCACCGGAACACCATCCAAAAGGATTAGGGTGTACGGATTGGTGAAGTGGGTGGGAATTCGAATAGATGTCAGTTCTGATTCGTTGCCAAAGTTGTGGCTGAAAATGCCGGGGATGCGGGCCAGAAATTCCTGGGGGTTGCGATACTTGATTTCATCCAGCTCTTCCTGGGTCAGCGAGTTGACCGTAGCGGAGGTATCGTTGATGTTCTCCTCCACACGGGAGGCCGAAACCACAATCTCTTCCATGGGATGTGCTGCTTCTTCGGCCAGGGCGGTGGCGAAGGTGAACAATGCAACTGTGGCGAGTAAAATGATCAGGTAGGTTTTCCGGGAACCGGTCAGCATCTCTACAGTCTCCTTGTGAAACATAAACGTGGGCTCACCATCGTTGGGGTGAAACCCACAAATCTAAAAGGTCACAAGGTTTTAGCAGATAGAATCAAGCTTGAGAATGTGGCAAATTGTCGCACTGAAACAGGACAAAACGTGCAATTCGGAGGGTTTTTGTGGTCTTTAGTGATTTGGGCCTGATTAATCCCAATACCAATTCAAAGTAAAAGCCAAAGGCACATACCGGGCTTCATCAAAGAGATCTTTCCCGATATTCAACTGATTCCACCCCGTACTCAAGCCGGCAGCGGCGTTGTGGGTGATCCGGAACTCGTACCCGATCTGGAAAACTAAACTCAGCCCTGTTTCGGTGATAGAGGTGGAACCCACTTGCACCTGATCCTCAATCTCCACACTGACAGCACGCCCCCAGGCCAATCCTGCACCCGCACGGGTGTAAAATCCTCCCCAGTAGGCATCGGCATCCCCAGGATGCCAGGTCAGGGCCGCATTCACGCTCTGAAGACTGTAACGGTATTTATGATGAGCATCGCCCTCTTCAAACATCCAGCCGCCGTATTCCAGGCCGGCCAGAAAATGCTTTCCCACGGAATGCCCGAAACGGATTTGCGGAATGGCGCCGCTGCGGTAGGAATAGTCCTGCTCGTTGCTGGCAGTGATGACCCCACGGCCATAACCGTAGCCCATGCCAATGAACCAGCCGTCGCGAATGTGATCTTCGGCCCGGGCCTCGGCGCCAGGCAACAGGGCGGCCAGAACCAGCCCCACAGGAACCAGAAGACGCGCGCAATGAATTTTCAGTAGTTTTTGCATAGAACCATTTTAGCCGAAGGTTACAGTGGCGGCAATGCACATTCTCAGGTAATATCCCCGCATGATCAAAATCAGAAAAAAGAATTTTCCCATCAGGGTGATGCAAACCAAAGCAGCGGCAGTTTTTCTTGTCCTGCTGATGATGCTGGCGCCCCATATATGCCTGGCTGCAGACCACCACCCGGTCAGCGTGCAGCTTTTTCACCCCGTGGCCACCAGCCCGAATCCCGAGACCAGCACCAACGTTCGTTTGGCTCTACTTTACGGCCGGTCCGGCAGCATCCAAGGATTTGACGCCACAGGAGTCGCCTCCATCACCGGCGGCGATTTCACAGGAGTTCAATTAACCGGTTTGTTCAGCCGGGTCAGAGGCTCATTCACGGGCATGTCTTTCAACTTCGGTGTGCAAAGCCACCAGGGACCCGCCACAGGTATTCAATTCACCGGTCTTGCCAACTTCAATGAAGACTTTTTCGCCGGCGCCCAGTTTGCCGGCAGCCTGAACTACACTCACAATGGTTTTGTCGGAGCTCAGATCAGTGGACTCATGAACCTCAACGACGGTTATGGCGGCTACCTGCAGGCCAGCTCCGTTGCCAACGTCAACGTCAAGGCCTTTGGCGGCGTGCAGATGGCTGCCCTCATGAACTTTGCCGGTGATGAAACCTTTGGCGCCCAGCTTGCTCTGCTGAACTATTCCAGTCAAATGGAGGGTGCCCAGTTCGGCCTCGTCAACATGACTGATGAAATTTCCGGTTTGCAGATAGGTGTAGTTAACATCTCCAAGCGCATCAAGGGCATGCCTTTGGGTCTGGTGAACCTGACCGATGACGGCCGTGTGGACTTCGTGGCTTACGGCAGCAACCTGGCCCTGTTCAACGTGGGTGCCCGCACTGTGGTTAACCGTTGGTCCTCCATTGTCTCCATGGGATACACAGATCAATCTTCGGTGGAAAACAAAGCCTCCAACTCCGGTTTTCTGGGCTGGCATTTTGGACGACAGTTTCCCATCAACCAGGCTCTTGATCTCACGGTGGATGCCGGCTACCTGCACATCATTCCCAAACACTACGACGACCCTGACATCAACGACGAACCGCACTTTGCCCTGCAAATGCGTCTGTTCGCCGATTACCGCTTTGGAAAAACCGTGGCCCTTTTTGGCGGCGGAGGTTTCAGCACCATTTTTTCCGAGTATTCAACCCATGCCCGATCCGAGACCGAAGCCCATGTGTTCGGCGGGATCTCGTTGTTTTAATTCATGAAGAAACTGACAAAAATTCTCCTTATTTTCTGCCTGCTGGGCCTTTCGGCCTCTGCTGTGTCAGCGTCTGAGCCCATCGACTGGGAACAGAACACCGCCTCGGCCCTTCAAGACACCTTTATCATGGATAAGAACTTCATCCGGGCAGCCGTTGAAGTGGTCGGGCTGAATGTTCTCATCTGGTCTTACGATCGGTACATTCGTGCCGGAGGAGGAGCGGGTTTCCGCACGGGTTTCAGAAGCTGGGAAGAAAACCTGATCAACGGTTTCGAATGGGATGACAACAGTTTCAACACCAACCAGTTTGCCCACCCTTATCACGGCAACCTGTACTTCAATGCCGCCCGCAGCAACGGCTACTCCTTCTGGGAATCTGTGCCGTTTGTCTTTGCCGGCAGCTATGGCTGGGAATTTTTTGGAGAAACCCATCATCCCAGCATGAACGACTGGATCGCCACCAGTGTCGGCGGCGCCGGTCTGGGTGAAATTCTGCATCGTTTCAGCGAGATGATCCTGGACAACCAGGCCAAAGGCAGTGAACGCACCTGGCGTGAAATTGCCGGGTTTGCGGTCAACCCTGTCAACGGCATGAACCGGGTCATTGACGGTGAAGCAAACAAATACCACGCCAACAGCCCTGAGCGTTTTCCTCTGAACTACCGTTCCCAAATGGATATCGGTGCGCGCCAAACAGGCCAGGACAAGCTGTGGGACTCAGACAGCGCCCGTGTTTTCCTGCACTTCAACTTCGACTACGGCGATCCTTTCTTTGGCGACATGAGGTCTCCCTACGATCACTTCGATCTGGAACTGCAGCTGAACTTTGGTGATAAAAGCTTCATCGGTGAAGTGGAAACCAACGGCTTGCTGGCCGGTACTTTCCTCAGTGAAACCGACAACGCCACCCACATTCTGGCGGCCTGGCATCACTTCGACTTCATCAGCAACAACCAGTTTGAATACGGAGCCCAAAGTCTGGGCGGGGGCTTGCTGTCCCGTTTTGAAACCGACTCCGGTCTTGAATTCCGCACCTCTCTGGACTTGAGCGCCATCATCCTGGGGGCCACCACCAGCGACTACACCAGCCTCAGTGGCCGCGACTACGACTACGGTCCCGGTGTCACTGCCGGCTTTTCTGCCGAATTCATCACAGGCGGCCACGAGTTCCTGACCGTCAGCCATGAGCAGCATTTCATCCACACCGTCAACGGCAACCGGTCCGATCATCACATCTCCATCTCCACGGCCCGGGCCACGGTGCCTCTGCACAACAACTGGAGTGTGGGAGCCGAGTATCAGCTCATGCTGGGCGAGCGCCTTTACAAGGATTTTGAGGACGTCAGTGTCCGCCGGCCCGAACTGCGCTTCTTTGCCACATCACTGCTGAGGTAAACCATGCTCGACAATCTGGCTCTGCCTGAAGTTCTACTGGCTGCAGTGGTGGGCATCAGTCTGGCCGCCGCCGTGGGGTTCCGTATTTTTGCCCCCATGTTGCTGGTGGGAATCGCTGCCAAGTCCGGGCATCTGCCTGTGGCCGGAGGTTTCGACTGGTTGGGGTCAGACATCGCCATCGTCATGCTTGGCATCGCCGCGCTGGTGGAGATTGTGGCCTATCTTTTTCCTTACTTTGATCATCTGCTGGACACCATCAGCGGGCCCGTGGCCATGCTCGCCGGCACCGTGTTGATGGCCTCCACTCTGGTGGACATGCAGCCCTGGTTGCGCTGGGCCGTGGCTCTGGTTGCCGGTGGCGGCGTGGCCGGGCTGACGCACTTTGGCACCAGCCTGGGGCGTGCAGGCAGCACTGCGACCACTGGTGGTCTGT
>JAOZJV010000873.1 GCA_029935695.1 Candidatus Krumholzibacteriia bacterium
TTTGGAGAATAATTAGATGAGTCCAATTCCCGCCGGCGGGAATTTCAGTTCATAACAAAGGCCCGGCGATAAAGCCGGGCCTTTGTCTTAAATACTACAGAAGCGATCAGACTTTGCGGGTCTGTTCCTTGTTGTATATTCCAGAAGCGGCGCACTCACCGTTTTCGTTTTCTTCCCACCAGACCACCAGGCCGGTTTCAAAGCGTCCCAACGGAAAACCTTCCTTGCGGGGGACGGCCCGGACGGTGTAGCCCCGCCGGCCAGCCCGGCGGCAGGCGATGTTGCCGGCAAAAACGGCCGCGCCATCCTGATAATCTCCGGTGGGAAAGAGAGTGGCAGGTTCTCCGTCCTCAATTTCACCGGCTGCGTTAATCAGGCCGTGATAAACTTCCACCAGAATATCATCCAGGGGAATATCACCCAGCTGAACGGCTGCCCGCACGGGCAACTGGGTTCCCATGGGATGAGCGGCCAGGGGAGGAGAATCAACACAGCTGATTTTTACCTGGGACCAGGCCTTCATGGTGTCAGCCCTCCAGTGTCCCAGGATTTCCGCTTTACTGAAGTTATCACCCTCAAGGCGTTTGGCATTTTCCATGGCAGGAACATAGAAACGCTGGGTGTACTCTTCGACCATGCGGTTGGTGTTGAATTCCGTATTTACCGTACGCATGCTGTTTTTCATGATGTGGGTCCATTCCCGGGGCACATCATCGTTGCTGCGTTCGTAAAATGTCGGTACGATTTCATTTTCCAGCAGATCATACAGAGCAGTGCTTTCCACTTCATCCTGATAATCCTGATCATCGTAATCTTCGCCACCGCCAATGGCCCAGCCATTATCCTGCTGGTACCCTTCGCACCACCAGCCATCGAGGATGGAAAGGTTGATGCCGCCGTTGGGCGGAACTTTCATGCCACTGGTGCCACTGGCTTCCAGGGGACGGCGTGGAGTGTTGAGCCAGATGTCCACACCCTGGACCATGTAGCGGGCCACCTCAATGTTGTAGTCTTCAATAAAGACAATGCGGTGACGGAAATTGTGCTGCTGGGCCAGATGCACCAGCTGCCGGATCAACTCTTTGCCAGGCTGATCCTTGGGGTGAGCCTTGCCGGCAAAAATGAGCTGCACCGGCCGTTCCGGGTCATTGAGAATCTGCGACAGCCGGGCCGGATCGCGCATGATCAGCGCGGCTCTCTTGTAGGTGGCAAACCGGCGGGCAAAACCAATGGTCAGTGCTTCCGGATCCAGCACCTGGGAAGCTTCCTTGACCCAGGCCCGATTGGCGCCGCGTTTCAGCAATTGCTTGCGCAGACGGGCGCGCACAAAGCTGACCAGACGTTCGCGCATGCGTTCGTGAGAACGCCACAGCTCAGCATCGGGAATCAGACTGACGCGGTCCCACAGAGTCTTGTGTGTGGGCTCCTCGTACCAGCGGGGCC
>JAOZJV010000874.1 GCA_029935695.1 Candidatus Krumholzibacteriia bacterium
TCTTTCCTTGCCTCATTGTTCGATTCGCTGCTCTTTTTTCCGACTGGTGCGCGTACCCGCCTCTCTATATGTTCCTGCGCACCTGGCGTTCCAAAGCCTGGAACAGTCGCATGCTCGGTGGTCGGGGCGAATCGGCCATACCCTATTTGCACATCAAGGACGCCACTCGATTTCTGCGTCTGATGTTCCTGAATGAAGCCAAATTTGATAACCGGGAAATACTGATCGCCAGCCCTGATGGAGCCGTCTCTCATCATGAACTTTATCAGGTGGTGACCACCTACGAAAAAGACAAGGCCAAGTCGGCCATCTTCACTCCCAAATTCATGGTTCTGCCAGGCATTCAAATCATGTGTCTGATGGGGCGCCTGATGCGCGACCAACCTTTTGAAAAACCCTGGATGGCCAAATATGTAGATAAGAAACTGGCCATTGATGCATCGCGCACCAGGGCCAGAATGGGCTGGGAACCTCGCAAGAGGCTGGATGTCTTATTCCGCATGCCGTTTTTGATTGAGAATCAGAAATACGACCCGGTGGAGTGGACCCGAATTAACCGCGACGCCATGAAACAAGTGCGGATTCGGCCCAATCTTAAAATCCATTCATTGCTGGAAAAACATAAGGATGAAATTGCCGAAACCTTCATTGAAGCCATCAAGGCCCGGTACCCCAGTTACAAAAATATGGATGACAAAGAGCATGACTGGAGTCATCGTTTGATCATGCGCAACCTGCGCAACGCCATCAGGCTGAGGGTGAAAGCCGACTTTATGTCTTATTGCAGGGATCTCGCCGAGCGGCGTATTTCCGAGGGCTTCAAGGGGCAGGAACTTGTGGGGGCTTTGGAGACCCTGAACGAGGTGTGCCTGAAGGTTCTGGAAAAGGACCCGGAGGCCGACGACATGCGTCCATTCACCCCCACCTGCATCTCCATGACCATTCAGTTCGGCATTGACCAGGTGACAGACAGGATGGACGAACTTCAACCGGGAGATGTGTGGCCGGATAAACCCCTGGGCCAATCGGAGACAGGACCGGGCTGCCCCCTATAATTGACGTTTGGCCATGAGGTGAACAAAAACCATCCCCACCAGCATCAGGCCGTCGGTGATGCCGCTGAAGGAAATAGCCCAGGCATCTCCCCAGGGACTGAGGGCCAGAAGAAAAATTACCGCCGTAGCTTTGGCAACGACCAGCAGCCCGATGGAACGGTGGCGCCAGTATTCCAGGAGATACCCCACGGCCACCACAAAGTGGAAAGCTCCGGACTGCTTGATGAAAAAAACGTAATCCACCTTTTCCCAGCCAGCGAATTCAAGCATCCACTGGGGGAAAAACACCATCAGGCTGCACACCAGAAAACTGTGCAAAGCCACCAGCACCACACCCCACTGCTCCAGTTTTTTCCAATTGATGGGCTGGCTCAAGATGTCTCCTTTT
>JAOZJV010000875.1 GCA_029935695.1 Candidatus Krumholzibacteriia bacterium
ATTGCCATTGGTAGTGTTCTCCGTCGGCAGAGGGAGGACGGTGATCGCCTTCGTACCCGGCAGCATTGGAAAGGGCGATGGCTTTTTCTTCAAGGTATTCGTCAAAAGGATGATCCCAGCAGGCATAGCCGTGCAGAACTTCCCGGCCAGAAGAATGATAATCGAGAACCTTGGCAAACTGGCGGTCCAGGCTCCAGGCAATCATCGTCTGGGTTTCGGCTTCAGATGCGGGGCTGGGTCCCTTGAAGATATCCGAGGACGGGTCGTCGTTGCCAGAGCAGGGGCTGTACCAGCCCTGGGGATAGTTGCGATTCTGATCAACACCAATACCGCCGGGAAAAACACGCCGGTTTTTGCGCCACATGTTGTCGGTGTTGAAAACATAGGAGTAGCCATCGGGATTCCAAACCGGAGCAATCCAGATCTCGTTGGAGTTGACGATGCTGGTGATCGACGGGTCCGAGCCATACCCCATGGTCAATTGGTCGATGGCGTAGAGAGCCAGCACCGGGGTGACAATTTCCCGGGCGTGGTGGTTGCTGACCATGAGAAAAGTGGGTTCGTCTTCATCCAGGGCGACATTGTCGGAGATTTTCAGGGCGTAAAGATGCCGGCCTTCCACGGTGGCTGGTGTTCCGTAAGTTTCGGTCAGGTCCACCAGCTGGCAGATATCAGGGAAATTGGCTTCGATGGTGGTCAACTGGGCAATGATTTCATCCAAATCCGGATATCCAAAGGGCACACTGAGGTTGGCTTGACGCTCAGCCTGAATTTCTTTGAATGGGCGGCCAAAGGCCAGTGTTTCATGGGAATAACCAGCATCCAGGAGACTTTGGTAACTATTTGTTGAGACAATCATTTCAAAAGACTCATCAGTAATCGAGCCTTCCATAACGTCAAATCCCTGGCGCTCCAGTTGCAGGGCCAATTCACGTGAATTGGGGTCTTCAATGCGAATATGCCGCAGGGGTTCGTTGGCATGGGCAAACGAGGCAACCAGCAAGATGGTGGCTGACAGGATCACAATCAGTATGGATTTCATCAATAAGCTCCTTATTTTTATGAATCATAACATTTTAGGCCTTCGAGAACAATCATTTTCAAGATTGGAATTTTGGTAAAGATTTTCCGTAAAGTCCCGACAACTAAAGGAGTATGGGAAACAGGGAGATGCGCAAGGTCAACCACCGGGGCTGAAATGTCTAAAAAATCAACATATTTAAAACTCGTTTTTTTTGTTTGGGTACTGCAGCTAGCTCTTCCTGAGGGCCTCCAGGCTGGGGAGAAATACAAACTGGTGATTGGCGGCGCCGGTCCCAGCACCGCCATGACCACAATTCTGGCCGAAGAATTTTGCAAGAAGCACCCGGAATATGAAATCACGGTTCCTCCGCGCAGCATCAAACACCGGGGCGGACTGGAGTGGGTGACTGAACGTGAT
>JAOZJV010000316.1:0-1953 GCA_029935695.1 Candidatus Krumholzibacteriia bacterium
CGGAAAAGACGGCTGCCATTAGGATGGGTTTCATCACTGAAGAAAACACCCGGTGAACGGTGAAGCTGGGAAACGATGACGCGTTCAGCCCCATTAACTACAAAAGTACCCTTGTCCGTGATCATCGGCAGTTCACCCAGGTAGACTTCCTGCTCCTGGATGTCGCGGATCATCATTTCTTTTTTCTGACCCTCGACCTCTTCCTTGACCACAAGGCGAAGTTTCACCTTCAGAGGCACGCTATAGGTCAAACGCCGTTCCTGGCATTCTTCAATAGCATATTTGGGCTCCCCGGTTTTGTAGCTGATATACTCCATGATCAAATGACCACGGGTCGCTTCAATGGGGAAAATTGTTTGAAAAACCGACTCAATACCTTTTGTGACGCGACCTTCAACCTTGGTGCCGGTCTGCAGGAACTCGTGGTACGAGTCTAGCTGGACCGCCAAAAGGTTTGGCATCGCTTCTTCACGCATGATTTTAGAGTAGTTTACGCGTCCAGTGAACTTGTCGATAGAAATATTTTTCACAGGACCACTTCCTAGGAGGAAAGAGGGTTTGCCGCTTGATAGCTCCGCATCAAAAACGGAGTTTCGTTCTGCTGCGCCGCCCCGCCAATAGTGGCGGGGCGACGAAAAGGCTCTTCAAAAGGGTTTTCAGCCAGTCATTAAACCAAGTGTAAACCCGTTAAGAGGAACTACTTGATGTCAATGATGGCACCAGTCTCTTCGAGCTTGGTTTTCATTGCTTCGGCTTCGTCCTTGGACAAGCCTTCCTTGACGGCGCAAGGTGCGCTTTCGACCAGAGCCTTGGCTTCTTTCAGACCCAGACCAGTCAGTGCACGCACTTCCTTGATAACCTGGATTTTCTTGTCACCAATACCGGTGAGCATGACGTTGAATTCGGTCTGCTCTTCAGCTTCCGCTCCGCCACCATCAGCAGCCACAGCAGCCACGGCCACAGGGGCAGCAGCGCTCACGCCGTATTTATCTTCCATGGCCTTGACCAGGTCGGCAGCTTCCAGAATGCTCAAAGTATCGATCAGCTCGAGGGCTTTGGCAGCGTTTTCGCTCAGGGTAATGTCGCTCATTGTTCTCTATCTCCTTGGAGTGGGGCTTACGCCCCATGTCTGTTTTAACTAGTTGGCTTGTTCAGCCTTTTGCTTCGCAATAGCATCAATGCATCGGACCAAACCGGATGCAACACCGTTGAGTGCCATCGTCAGGCCCGTAGCTGGTGAGTTAATGCTGCCCATCATTTTGGCCAGCAGTTCGTCACGGCTCGGGACCTTCGAAAGGGCCACAACTTTATCGGCGTCGAGGTATAGGCCGTCGACGTATCCGCCCTTGATTTCCATCGCCTTGTTTTCTTTGGCGAAAGCAACCACGATTTTGGCGGGATCAACCTGGCTCTCGGGGCCGAACAGAATGGCGGTGGGACCTTTGAGGTGGTCCTTCAGCACAGCTGTGTCGGCATTGTCGCAGGCAATCTTGGCCAGGCGGTTCTTCACCACGCGGCAATCAATATTGTTCTGGCGACAAGTGACCCGGAACTCGGTCATCTGTTGAACCGTAAGACCAGTGTAATTCGCCAGCACGAGGCTTTGGGCGGATTCCAGTCTTTCGGTGATGGCCTGAACCTCGGCAACTTTTTCTGGACGTGCCATGAGGTTTTTCTCCTTCAGTTTATCTATTTACCGTCTCTGCATTCCAAGCCTAGCTCAGGCTGGCGGAATCCACACGAATGGCCGGGGTCATGGTTGCGCTGAGGAAAAGGGATTTAACGTAAGGTCCCTTAATTGCGCTGGGTTTGACCCGAACAAGTTCCCTGAACAAGCTCTTGATGTTTTCATTCAAGGCTTCGGTTGTAAAGGAACGCTTGCCCACTGGACAGTGAATGATGCCAGACTTATCGACCCGGTACTCGACCCGGCCAGCCTTGGCTTCTTTCACA
>JAOZJV010000316.1:1963-4835 GCA_029935695.1 Candidatus Krumholzibacteriia bacterium
CCGCTTTAGCCACATCCATGGTGACGGTTCCGACTTTGGGGTTGGGCATCAGGCCACGAGGACCCAGGATCCGGCCCAGCCGGCCCAGCTCACCCATCATGTCGGGCGTCGCGATGATTACATCAACGTCGGTCCAGCCATCCTTGATCTTGGGCAGGTACTCGTCGGCTCCGACCATGTCGGCTCCGGCGTCAGTAGCTTCCTGCTCTTTGGGACCACGGGTGATGACAAGCACACGCACATCCCGGCCAGTGCCGTTGGGCAGAACAACAGTTCCGCGAACGTTCTGGTCAGCATGACGAGGATTGACATTCAGGCGGATGGCGACATCGACAGTCTCATCGAATTTCGCCTTGGCAAACCCTTCAACAAGAGTCAGAGCTTCCTCGATGGAATACTCCTTGTCGTGTTCCAGGGTCTCCTTGGAATTGCGGTAATTTTTTCCGTGTTTCATTAGCTTCAATCTCCATTGACTGTGATCTTTCGATCGGTTCCTTCGAATTTGTAATCCGAAGGCCTTTCTCCGGTGTTGGCTTGCTGAAAAATTCAGCCCAACGCCGTGCTTCGCAGTCTACTCGACTATACTACGTCCAGTCCCATGCTCCGGGCCGTACCAGCGATAATACGCATGGCGGCTTCGGGCGATCCGGCGTTCAGATCAACCATCTTCGTCTCAGCGATATCCCGCAATTGGGAGCGCTTGATCGTTCCGATGGTCTCTCGGCCAGGATTGTTGGAACCGGCAGTGATGCCGAGAGCCTTCATGATAAGAACCGAGGCAGGGGGTGTTTTCGTGATGAAGCTGAAGCTTCGATCCTGGAAAACGGTGATGACTACAGGAGTCACCAAACCCATGTTCTCTTTGGTTCTTTCGTTGAAGGCGTTGCAGAACTCCATGATGTTCAAACCATGCTGGCCCAGAGCGGGACCCACCGGAGGGGCGGGATTGGCCTGGCCGGCCTTGATCTGCAACTTAATCTGCGTCATGACTTTCTTTGCCATGTCGACTCTACCTTCCTTCAATTATGATTTGACCCAGCCAACGGTCCAGGCGCGCCGGGGAAACGTCCACATTTCCCAAATCGCCAACCGTTTGCCTGGTCAAGCATCTATATGAACATCCGCAAGCATTGAGAGGAACGCTGCGGCAGCGCCAGCGAGGCCAGACAAACCCCCTGTTGCGCCAACTGAGAAACGGTGATCAGACAAACTTCCCTGTTAAACAGGTTTAACCTGCAGGAAGTCCAGCTCCACCGGTGTCTCCGAACCGAAAATCGAGATCATGACCTTGAGCTTACCCTTGTCATGGTTAATCTCGTTGATGACACCCACCCATTCGGTGAACGGCCCGTCCATAACCTGAACGCTGTCGCCCACTTCGTAGGGGATCTCCAGAACTTCCCGACCCGCTTCAGGTTCAGAAATCCGGCCCAGAATGCGGTCGGCTTCTTCACGTGTGATGGGTTCGGGCTTCAGGGGTGTACCGCCGATAAAACGGGTCACTCCCGGAATCGTATTGATGAAATGCTGCGTGTCCTTGTTCATGATCATTTCCACCAGAATGTAACTGGGGAAGAACTTGCGCTTGATGGTATTGCGCTTGCCGTTCTTCATCTCCGTCACTTCCTGGGTGGCGACCAGGACTTCACCAAAAGAATCTTCCATGCTGTTGGTCTTGATGGCCATGTCGATGTTGCGCTTAACCTTGTTCTCGTGACCGGTGTTGGCATGAATCACATACCATTTCATCCGGCCCCGGCGCTCAATCTCAGCCAGCTCATCACCGGAAAGTTCAATTTCCAGTGACGCGAGGAGTTCGTCCTCTTCAGACAAAGGCTCAGCATCAAGGGGAACTTCAGCATCATCGGATGCCGGAGCATCCTCCGCAGCGCCATCACCAGGAAGATCAAAGAAAAGGTCATCGCCCCCGAGATCAGCCGAATCGTCAGTGGTTTCCCCACCGGCAGCGGCTTCAGCCTCCAGATCGGCCTCCAGATCAGCCTTCGAATCCTCTTCAGGAAGGTCAGCTGGGCGTTCTTCTTTGGTGCCGTCGTCTAACACGGTCTGCTCCATTTCATCAGGCCAACAACAAGACACAGACACACCCCAAATGAGGGACTATTGTCCTTCACCCAGGGTTGGTCCGGTTTTCTAATCAATGGCAGCGACGGGCCCTTAGCCCAGTGAGATCAACTGCTTCATCCCCAAATCGAGGATCTTATCAACGAAAAACAGCATCAGGGTGATCACCAGAACGGTGACCAGAACGACGACCGTGGATTCCTTCAGCTCAGCCATGCTGGGCCAGGATACACGCTTCATCTCCTGTCCGGTCTCTCGCAAATAAGAAGAAAATCGCGCAAGCATAGTGCTTACCTTCCAATCCGTCCCACAGGCTGGTACCTGTGAGTTAATTCTGTGGCAGGGGCAGCAGGGTTCGAACCCGCGACCCTCGGTTTTGGAGACCGATGCTCTACCAGCTGAGCTATACCCCTACAAGTTGTCCATCAGAGAAGCCTAACTCCTGAACTCTCAGGAGATAGGCCCTCTTATTCAGCAAACTAGCGAGTTTCCTTGTGATCGGTGTGCTTGTTGCACCTTGGGCAGTACTTCTTGAACTGCACACGATCCGAATGGAGCCGCTTGTTCTTCTTTGTCGTGTAGTTCCTCATCTTGCATTCGTTGCAAGCGAGGGTAATAATATCCCGCATCGGACTTTGTCTCCCAGACTATTCGTGAATCTTGGCAACCACACCAGCGCCAACAGTACGGCCACCTTCGCGAATAGCGAAACGCAGGCCTTCCTCCATGGCGATAGGAGTGATCAATTCAACAACCATTTTGATGTTATCACCAGGCATAACCATCTCAA
>JAOZJV010000317.1 GCA_029935695.1 Candidatus Krumholzibacteriia bacterium
AAAAAAGAAAAAGTGGGGCTGCTGCTGTTCTGTGATCGAGTGGAGAAATTCATTCCGCCGGCCAAGGGGAAAAGTCATGTGCTGCGTCTCATTCGCGAGTTGCTGACTTTTGAACCCGAAGGCCGGGGCACCAATATCAAAGCGCCTCTTGAGTTGCTCGGATCAGTGCTCAAGAGAAAGTCCACGGTGTTCCTTGTCTCGGATTTCTGGGACAGCGGTTTTGGCACCCGGCTTTCGGTGCTTGCCCGCAAGCACGACCTGGTGGCCGTGCGGGTGCGCGACCCCCGAGAAACGACTATCCCCGCCGTTGGTCTCGTCAACTGGATTGATGCCGAGACAGGGCAGGAGTCCCTGGTCGATACATCCAGTCCGGCCACCCGGCGCATTCTTGCCTCGCGCGCGGCTGTGCACGATGAGGAATTGGAACGTCTTCTGGCTTCCCGTGGCGTTGATCTGGTGGATGTCAGCACAGCTGAAAGCTATGTGGAACCGCTGCGGAAGTTTTTCCTGGCCCGTGAAGGCAACCGAGGACGCAGCAGGGGGAAGCGATGAGAATTTTCCCTCTTTGTATTTTGCTTGTGGCCTTCTGCTTTCTTCCTGGTTTGATGCCCGGGGCATTGGCCCACGCGCCTCAGGCTGCGTCTCAGGTTCCGGTTGTGGTCGATACGGCCACTGTTGAAATCACCTTGCCCGAAGGTTCCCCCGAATGTGTGATGGTGACTGTATCTCAGGATACCCTTGGTTTTGGTGAGCCTGGTGTTTTGGGGTTGGAATTTGCTGATGACACTTTCGAGCCTCTGGCCGAGGACCTGAAAACATCATCTCCCTGGTTGAAACTTTCCCAGGGCCCTGATGACAGTCCCGCTCAGCAGGTTGTTTATGGAATTCATGCTTACCGTCTGAATCCATTCCGGATCAAGGTCGGACAAGTGACCAGCCCAGTAATTATTGTGGCCAGATCCACATCTGATCTTTCAGAAACGGCCGCCATCCGCATGCCCCGGATCTGGGCCACCCGGTGGTGGATGCTGGTTTTGCCGGCCCTGCTGATAACCGCCATTATCATGGGACTCTGGTGGCTGTGGAAACGCCGGACACGGTTGGAGCCTTTACAGCAGTGGGCTCCGGCAGCGCCAGCCTGGTTGCAGGCGGCCATTGATCTGAGAAAATTGCTGGAAGATCATTATCCCGATATGAGCACATCGCGACACTTCCTGGATCAATTGGCCATCATCACCAGAAGTTATCTGGCCCACCGCTACCTGGTTCATGCTTCAGAAATGACCAGTGGAGAAATTTTGGCAAGCTGCCTTTTGAGGGGACATGACAACCGTTCCCTGCGGCGCATGACCAAAATTTTGCAGGATTTGGATCACAACCGTTATGACCCTCAGCCGCCGGTGGTTTCCTGGTGTTTGAGCCAGACCGGCGCACTGGTGGATGCCATGAACGATGTGCGCATTCAGCCCCGCTACACTCACGTGGAAGCGTCGCTGATGGTGGAGGCTGAAAAAGCCTGGAGCTGGCTCCTTCTACCGGAAAACCGTCCCCTTGAAACGGCATCAGCCACGGGAGGGACGGAATAATGGAATTCGCCAGACCCTTGGTTTTGTTGCTGATACCCGTGGGCATTTTGCTCTTTATCTGGCGCCAGAAAAGGGCCAGCCAGCCTGGAGCCCTGCGGCATTCACATTTGAAATTGTTGCTCTCAGAAGGGTCCAGTCCCCGGGTTCGCCTTTCCCTGCTCATGCCCTGGGTGGCCGCGGCAGCCCTGGTGTTTTTGCTTGTTGGACTGGCCGGCCCCCGCATCGTCCACCGCAGTGAAGAAGTGGAAGGCAAGGGTATTGATATCATCTTGTCCCTGGATATCAGTGGCAGCATGCGCTCTCTGGATTTCGAACCCGACGACCGCCTTGGGGCGGCCAAAAAAGTAATTGAGCAATTCATTGCCGGCCGGCCCCACGATCGCATCGGCCTGGTGGTTTTTGCCCAGAAAGCCTTCACCCAATGCCCTCTGACTTTGGATCATCAGGTTTTGACTGGGTTTTTGGATGAAGTGCAAATTGGGCTGATTGAAGACGGCACGGCCATCGGTCTGGGACTGGCCACCGCGGTGGCCCGCCTGCGGCATTCGGATTCACCCAGCAGGACGGTGGTTTTGCTGACCGACGGTGTGAACAATGTGCCGACCCTGGAACCCGAGACAGCCGTGGAGTTAGCCAGCAGTCTCGATGTCAGGGTTTACACCGTGGCCATCGGTCGGCAGGGGCTGGTTCCGTTTCCCGTGGATGACCCGATATTCGGGCGCCGAACTCACCAGGTGGAAACCAAAATCGATCTGGAACTGTTGAAAACAATCGCTCAGCAGACCGGGGGCCAGATGTTCCAGGCTACCGACCCGGAAGCTCTGGAAAATATTTTCCGGACCATTGATAAACTTGAAACGGCTCGCTACAAAACCACCGTCAGTACCTGGTACCGGGAACTGATGCCCTGGTTTGTCCTGCCCGCCCTGTTGATTTTGTTACTGGAAGGCCTTCTGACCGCCACCTGGCTCAGAAGACTGCCCTAGGAGGATGTGACGTGCGTTTTTCCCAGGAATTCTGGTTGTATCTGGTGCCATTGGTGCCTTTGCTGTGGTTGGTTTTCAGAGCCGCCGACCGCCGCACTGCCGAACGTTTGAAAGCCTTGCTGGGTGAGAACGCCGAAGGCCATGTTGAGGGCTTCAACCGCCGTCTCCAGGGATGGCGCCGCTTCTTTTTCCTGGCTGGTATTTTCTGGTTGCTGCTGGCCCTGGCCCGTCCTCAGTGGGGCGCCAATGAAGTGTCCGTCACTCAGCGCGGCAGCGACATCGTCATTGCCCTCGATATTTCCAACTCCATGTTGGCCGAAGATGTCCTGCCCAACCGCATGGGCCGGGCCATCACCGAACTGACAAGTTTTCTGAACCGGCTGGAAGACAGCAGAGTGGGGCTTGTATTCTTTGCCGGTTCGGCTTTTGTGCAATGTCCCCTGACCCTTGACTATGGGACCGCCGAAATTTTCCTGAGAATGGCCGGCCCCGACATGATGTCCCAGCAGGGCACAGCCATTGCTTCGGCCCTGGAAACCAGCCGCGTTCTGTTGGACAAGGGTCGGCCTGAGGGGCAGAAGAATAATTTTCAGGCCATCCTGCTGGTCACCGATGGCGAAGATCTGGAAGGCAAGTGGGAAGAGCAGGCAGAGGCCTGCAAACGCGGCGGCATCAAAGTGATTCCCGTGGGAGTGGGGGATAAAGGCGGAGGGTTGATTCCTGCCTTCGACACCCATGGCCGGCCCGACGGTTTCATGAAGGACGAAGAGGGCAATGTGGTGATGACCAGGCTGGATCTGGTATCCCTGGAAAAGATGGCTGGCATTGGTGGCGGCAGCTCTTTCCTCATCGGCGTCGATGGTCTGGCTGGAGATCGTCTCTTTGCCGAGTTGCAACGCCTGGGCAAACGCGATCTGGAGGACCGCCGAATCTCTTCTTTCAAAGAACGTTATGTTTGGCCTTTGATGTTGGCCCTGATTTGTTTTGTGCTGCGCTTGGGATTGCATGCGCGCCGGCCCAACCGTGCCAAAGGCTCTTTCCCCACAGCAACCGGTGCCAAAATTTCTATGGCCATGGTGCTGCTGATTCCCCTTCTGCTGACTCAATCCGCGGAAGCTGCTTTGCGCCCCGTGGGAGGCAAAGAAGCCATGGCCGGCAGGGACTTTTTCCTGGCAGGAGATTTTGAAAATGCTCTGGATAAATTTGAAGAAGCTTTGATCCAGGCTCCGGAAGATCCCCTGATCAGTTTGGCTCTGGGGGAAACACTTCATCATTTGGAGCGTTTTGAAGAAGCGGGAGTTGAATTCGAGCGGGCATTGGATTTGGCGGAAGACCCGGTCCTGAAGGCAGAAGCTCTATACAATCTGGGCACCACCCGTTTGGCCAACGATCAAATCGATAAGGCGGCAGAAGATCTCCTGGCCTCCCTGCAATGGGATCCCAATCAGGCTGATGCTCTGCACAATTTGGAAGTTGCCCTGCAGCGGATTGAGCAGCAACAACAGCAGGAACAAGAGCAACAAGAGGATCAGGAAAACAAAGACGGAGAAAAGCAGGAAGATCAGCAGCAGGAGAAACAGGACGGTCAGCAGGACCAGGAAGATCAACAGGAACAAGATCAGCAGCAGGAGGACCAGAAAAAGGAAGAGCAGGACCAGGAGCAAAATCAGGATCAGCAGAACGAGGAACAACAGCAGGAGAATGAACAGCAGCAATCCGAAGATCAGGAGCAATCGGATCAAGATGAGGTTAAAAATCCTGATGAGATGACCAAGGAACAGGCTTTGCAATTGCTGCAGGCTCTCGACAAGGATGAAGAAGAGCTGAAGCGTTCGGTCCAGAAACGGCTGCAAGGTGGCCGCCCCAAGAGTGGAAAGAAGTGGTGATTTCAGTGACGTATGGGAAGGCAATGTTATTGAGCTGGTGGGTGAGATTATTTGGCCTTTGGGCGGTGTTGGCCTTGGTCGCGCTACCCGGCACGGCTTCTGCCCAACTACTTTGCAGCGCCCATGTGGACCGCACTTCGGCCGTGGTTGGCAGCAGTATCTCTTTGACTGTCACCGCTGAAGGCCCCGTCTCCGGTTCGGTTGATTTTCAATTGCCGGACATGCCTTCTGTTTCTGTATCCGGCACCAGTTACAGTCGCAGCCAGTCCATCATCAACGGCCAATCCAGCGTTACTATCAGCAAAATATTTTATCTGCACACCCTGAAGAAGGGGCAGCTCATCCTTGGTCCCGTCAGTGTCAGTGACGGGCCTTC
>JAOZJV010000318.1:0-2991 GCA_029935695.1 Candidatus Krumholzibacteriia bacterium
TCGATTGAAAAAACCGTCAAACCAGCGGGCAGCGTCGTGGTCGGCTTCACTGTCTGAAGCCGGATAAGCAGGACAGTAATTATTGACGATGCCCACTTCTGCTGCGGCCACTTCCTGTCTGATGATTCTGGTGGCCCGACCATGACTTAAATGGAGATGATGGGCAACCTTGAGAGCTTCCAGAGGATCCTTGTGGCCGGGAGCATGAGGCCCCTCTTCGTGACCGAGCACCGTGATGCACCAGGGCTCATTGTGCGTCACCCACTGCTTGACCCTGTCCCCGAGCCTGCCAGCGACAGCAGCGGCGTACCCGGCAAAGGCATCCACAATATCACGTTGGGCCCAGCCGCCCTTATCCTGCAAAGCCTGGGGAAGATCCCAATGGTATAAAGTGGGGAATGGCCGAATGCCGGCCTCAAGAAGACGATCCACCAGGGCGTCGTAAAAATCTAATCCCGCAGAATTTACTGGTCCCGTGCCGAGGGGAAAGATCCTGGGCCAGGCGATGGAGAACCGGTACCCTCCCAAGCCGAGTTCTTTCATCAGGGCAACATCTTCGGGCATACGGTGGAAATGATCACAGGCAATATCTGAATTGGTCCCGTCGGCAATGCGTCCGGGCTCGGTGGCAAAACGATCCCAGATGGATTCGCCCCGCCCTCCTTCGTGGCGTCCGCCTTCAATCTGCTGAGCACTGGTGGCAGCACCCCAGATAAAGCTTTCAGGAAATTTTTTTGCGGCCATTTGGCATCACTCCCAAAAATTTACTTTGTTCGGACTCCGAACATAGTGTATAATATTGGCTGACATGTCAAGCGTGCAATTGGCAGATTTTCAAAACCGGAGCCGCAGGGGCTCCCCGCAGGAGGAAAACTCATGACAACCCAGCGTTCCGTATCCATGGTGACCCTCGCTCTCCTTTTTCTGATTCCATTGTCTGCTCTGGCGGTCGAAGAATACAGTCAGGATTTTGAAGGCCTGACCCAAGGTGACCCCAGTGCCCTGACCAATGACGGCTGGCTGGTCTTTGGCAATGTTTTCACTTCCAACCATGAGTACCTCTATGGCTACGGCCCTTACGGCGCTCCCAACGATGGTGCCGCCTTCTGCCAGATTGATATGGACCAGGGCGGCGAAGAGCAGGGCCTGCAGCAATTGGTGGTCTTCAGCGACTACAACAACGGAGACCATGCCGTTGGAAATATCATCGAATCCAATGTTTTTCAGGAGCAGACCATTGGCGTCGGAGACATCGGAGCTGTCTGGGCCTTTGAATTCCAGGCCAAAATGGGCAACCTGGAAGCATCTTCCACTGCTCTGGCGTTCATCAAAACCCTGGACCCCGGTGCCGGTTATGCCCTGACCAACTATATCACCGTCGACATGACGGAAATTCCGGAAACCTGGGGCGGATACACTCTGACCATCGATATTGATGCCAGCCTCGAAGGACAGATCCTGCAGATCGGCTTCATGAACACCGCTATGATGTACCAGGGATCGGGAATCTTCTACGACAACATCGTTTTCCATATGGATGATGTTTCCAGTGTGCCTGGCACCATAGCTGACCTGGGCATGACCCTGGACCAGAACTTCCCCAACCCATTCAACCCCATGACCCGGATCCAATTCAACCTGGAGCACGCCGGCGCTGTGGAACTTGCTGTTTACGATGTGGCTGGCCGCAAAGTGGCGACTTTGGAGCAGGGCCTGCTCGATGCCGGTGATCATTATGTGAACTGGAATGGCAGCACCGATTCCGGAGCCCCCGCTCCCACCGGCCGCTACAGCTATGTGCTGAAAACCTCCAGTGGTCAGGTTGCCAAAAGCATGATCCTCCTGAAGTAGTTTTGTTTTCCTTTGCCGGAAGCCATTGATGAGGGCTTCCGGCAGAGAATCCGGTTGAAAGGGATATTTTGAGAGCCAGACCCGCACAAACAAAGGACCTGCGTTCCGCGCCTGCGCTGCCATCTTTGCCCACTGGTGAGTTTGTGGAGCTTGATGGTCAGATGCACTACCGTATTGCGTCTTATGACCGCATGGATCCCTTTCTGATCAGTGTGCCCAGTGACACCGACCTGTGGATGTTCATCACCTCTGGCGGTGGTCTCACTGCAGGACGCGTTGACCCCGACGGCAGTCTGTTTCCTTACTGCACGGTGAACCAACTGCATCAGGGGCATCACCACACCGGTCCTCTTAGCCTCTTTCGGGTAGAGCTTGAAAATGGCCGGTCCGTACTCTGGGAACCTTTCATATCTGCTTCCAAACAAACCCAGGGTATTGAACGAAGCCTTTTGAAAAACGTGACCGGCAGCCGTCTGGTCTTCGAAGAAATAAATCATGATCTGGGCTTGATCTTCCGGTACGCCTGGTCTGCCTGTGATACTTTCGGTTGGGTGCGCAGCGCCACTCTGGAAAACACAGGATCAGCCAATCTTCGAATTTCGGTCCTTGATGGACTGCGTAACATTCTTCCCCACGGAGCGCCATTGGGCCTGTATCAGGTCTCCAGCAACCTGGTCGACGCCTATAAAAAATCAGAAGTTGATGCCGACACGGGCCTGGGAATTTTCTCCCTCACCGCCGGCATCACCGACCGGGCCGAAGCTGTGGAAGCAATGCGGGCCAACACCATCTGGTGTGCCGGGCTGGAAGAATTCAGGGTTCATCTGACCCTTGATGCGGTGGAAGATTTTCGCCTGCAGCGTATCATGAGCGAAGACAATCTGATCAACGGAACCCGGGGACACTACCTCATCAGCGCCCAACTGGATTTGCAACCAGGACAGAAAGACCAATGGCATCTGGTGGGCGACACCGGTCTGGATCACCTGGCTGTTTCCAACCTTCAACAAAGATTAATGAGTGATGAAGATCAGAGTCCATCCTTGCTGAAAGCCCTGAAAGCCGCTGAAAAAAATCTCTGCCATCTGGTGGCCAGCGCCGATGGGCTGCAGCTTACAGACCGTAAGGAAACTTCAGCCT
>JAOZJV010000318.1:3001-4834 GCA_029935695.1 Candidatus Krumholzibacteriia bacterium
TCACTTTGCCAATGTCCTGTTCAACAACATGCGCGGTGGTATTTTCTCGGAAAACTATCAGATTCCCGTGGCGGATTTTATCGACTTCCTCGGTGTTCGGAACAAGAATGTGGCCAGCCGCCACCAGTACCTGCTAGCTTCCCTTGCTGAAAAAATCAGTGTCCAGGATTTGCACCAACTGGCCGATCAGACCCAGGACCCCCACTTCCAGCGCTTGTGCAGTGAATACCTGCCCCTGCACTTTGGCCGCCGGCATGGTGACCCCAGCCGTCCCTGGAACCGCTTCTCCATCAAGGTGCAAAACGAAGACGGGGACAAAGCCCTGCTCTATGAAGGAAACTGGCGGGATATTTTCCAGAACTGGGAAGCACTGGGCACAGCCTTTCCCGATTTCCTGCCCCACATGGTGGCCAAATTTGTCAATGCTTCCACTGTTGATGGCTTCAATCCGTACCGCATCAACAGAGATGGAGTCGACTGGGAAGAAGCCACTGAAGATGACCCATGGAGTAATATCGGGTACTGGGGTGATCACCAGATCATTTATCTGCTGAAGCTGCTGGAAGCCTGGAATGACCATGACCCGGCGGCCATCGGCAAAGCTCTCGGCAACAGTATTTACAGTTATGCCGAAGTACCATATCGCCTGAATTCCTATGAAGAAATTCTAAAAAATCCAAGCGAGACCATCGAATTCGACCATGATCTGGCGCAGCGCATTGAAGAGCGTGTCGTGGACTTCGGCACCGACGGTAAACTCCTGTCCGGCCTGGATGGCGAAGTCCACCACGCAAATTTGTTTGAGAAACTCCTGGTGCCCGCCTTGTCCAAACTGTCCAACCTGGTGCCCGATGCCGGCATCTGGATGAACACCCAAAGGCCGGAATGGAACGATGCCAACAACGCCCTGGCCGCCGGCGGCGTTTCGGTGGTGACTCTCTGCCATTTGCGCAGATACCTGAGTTTCCTTGCCGACCAGCTTGAGCCCATCAGGGGACAAAAACTGACGGTTGCCGGCGAAATCGTCATCTGGTTCCACAGGATCGTCGTTGCCCTTCAGGATGCTGAAGATGTTGGCTCATCCAGTGGAAACAAACCCCGCATGCGCAAGCAACTCCTGGATAATCTCGGCACTGCCTTTGGGCAATACCGCGAGCAGGTCTATGCCCATGGGTTCACCTGCAAAAAATCCCTGACCACAACCCAGGTCATCGACTTGTGCAACTGCGCCCTTGCGGTCATTGACCAGGGACTGGCCAAAAACAAACGGCGCGATGGTCTCTACCACACCTACAACTTACTGGAGCCGACTGCCGATGGTGCGGGTCTGGAAGTCAAACGCCTGCAGAAAATGCTTGAAGGTCAGGTGGCGATTCTCACATCCGGAGTTTTGACCCCTGAAGAATCCCTCATAATTCTGGATAACCTCTTTGCCAGCGACCTCTACCAACCGCAGCAGCGGAGTTTCCTGCTTTACCCGGAACGAACCCTGCCTGGATTCATGGAACGAAACACCGTCCCTGAAAAAGCAGCCACCAACATTCCACTGGTGAAAGATCTTTTGAAAAAAGACAACCGGTCACTTCTGACAAGGGATGCCCGGGGAGTGTTCCGTTTTGCATCTTCCTTGCGCAACTCCGAAGATCTTGAACTGGCTTTGGAAAAATTGGGGACCAATTCTGATCTCAAAGAGGCCGTGTCCCGAGATCGTCAGGCTGTTTTCGATCTTTTTGAAACGGTCTTCCAGCACAAGAGTTTCACCGGTCGGTCCGGCACAATGTATGGGTATGAGGGTCTGGGCTGCATCTACTGGCACATGGTGGCCAAATTGCT
>JAOZJV010000319.1 GCA_029935695.1 Candidatus Krumholzibacteriia bacterium
GCCTGGATTTTCAGGTGATGGTCTGGGCACGGCATCCGGCTTTTAGGGGCAAGGTTATTGATGCCTTGAACACCAGCATTTACAATGCACTTGGCGAAGCGGGAGTGGAAATTCCCTTCCCCCAACGGGATGTCACCATCAAGGCCTGGCCATCACCGCCATCAGTCTGATTTCAGACTGCGCCAAACCGCCTCGGCAACCTGCTGGGGCTTGATGGCTGCCAATCCCAATTCAGGGTTGGCGGTTTTGCCTGCCTCCAGGACTTCGAATTTTTCTGCCGGCACGTAGGGGCCGCAATCCTCCACCGACCATCCGGAAAACAATCCCACCACATTGGTGCCCAGAGCCGCTGCGAAATGCATGGGGCCGGTGTTGGGCGAAACCAGCACGTCCAGCGTTTTCAAATATCCCTTGTAGCGCTGAAAATTTGGCGGTGATGTTATCAGGACGATGCTGCCATCACTGGCGGCCACGATAGGGTCGATGAAGGGGCTCTCTTCGGGCAGGGCATCGATGACCACAGCCAGATCCGTGCCGCTGGCTTCGGCCTGCTCTTGGAGGAGTTTGGCCAGAGTTGCGAAATGTTCGCGGGGCCAGGTGCGGTGTTTCTCGCCTTTGCGGTCTTTGAAAAGTGAGAATGATGAGCCGCTGAATGTGGGATGCAACCCGACGAGTTTGGTGGTGGGGGCCAGGCCGTGATCTTGCAGCAGGGCGCGGGCTTTAAGGACGCCTTCTTCGGTGGAAGGCAGGGAAATCCAGGGATTTTCCGGGTTGCCGCTGACCAGGTTAAGGCATTGGAGGCTGAAATGGCCCTCGTTGGGTTGTTGGTCCAGGCCAAAAAATTTCGGGGTGAGATTTTGCAGCCAGGAACGGTACAGGCTGCGGTGTTCAAAGACATAAATTCGGGAATATCCTTCTTTGCGGAAAGCTGATTTCAGTTTTCGTTGCAACAGCAGGGTTTGGGGAAAGCGGCGATGGTAGAGCCAGGTTTGGGTGATGCGGTCGGAAAATCCGGCCAGCACCCGGCGTCCTTCACCAGTGGTCAGCAGATGGAATTCTGCTGAAGGGAAAGTTACCAGCAGTGCGCGCAAAGCCGGAGTGATCATCACCAGATCACCACCGAGGCCCACCCGGACGACCAGGATTTTTTCTTTTTTTGGCATGGCCTTAAGGTACTCTGGCAGAACCTGAGTTTCAAGCACGGCCATTTTTGGGATGTGGCCGCAAAATTCCAAAGGTCCAGGGTGGAACCAATGATCCGGAGAACTTGCTCTTTGTTCTTGCCCATTGATGTGTATATTGGGGGCTGAAAAGACCGTTTATCCGCCATTCAAGAAAGAGATCCGATGGCTTTAAAAGTAGAAGTTTCCGTGGGCGAGCTGCTCGATAAAATCACCATTCTGGAAATCAAATCCGAGCGCATCACCGATGCGGCCAAAGTGGCCAACGTGAACAAGGAACTGGGCATTTTGCGCGAGACCTGGGCTGCTTCCGAGCTCAGTGCCACGAACGTGAGTGAGCCCATGCTTCGCCTGAAGGCTGTCAATGAAGAGCTCTGGGAAATTGAAGATGGCATCCGCATCAAGGAAGCCGCCGGCCAGTTTGATGAAAAGTTCATCGCCCTGGCCCGGTCGGTCTATTTCCGGAACGATGTGCGGGCCGAGGTGAAGAGAGAATTGAATCTTCTTTTGGGGTCGGCCCTGGTGGAAGAGAAATTCTACGTCGACTATCAAGGCGGTCAGAAACCAGAGTGATCCTCAGTCGCCCGTCAGGCCTTTGAGCAGGGCTTCGTTGCTTTCCCATTTCTCCATCAGCTTCAGCATGCCTTCCATGGCTGAGCGGGGATCGGCCGACACGGCCCGGCGCCTCAGCAGGGTCAGGGCATCATATTCTTCTTCACTAAAGAACAGATCGTCTCGGCGGGTGCCGCTGGCTCTCAGGTCCATGGCGGGGAAGATGCGGCTTTCGGCCAGGCGCCGATCCAGCACTATTTCACTGTTTCCCGTGCCTTTGAACTCTTCAAATATCATGTCATCCATGCGGCTTCCGGTGTCCACCAGGGCGGTGGCAATCACTGTCAGCGAGCCACCGTTTTCAATGTTCCGGGCCATGCCGAAAAACTTGCGGGGAATTTCCAGGGCCCGGGAATCGAGTCCACCGCTCATGGTGCGCCCTGAACCGCGGCCACTCTGATTGAAGGCCCGGCCCATGCGGGTGATGCTGTCCACCAGCACCACCACATCGTGACCACACTCCACTTCGCGCACCGACTGGGACATGGCCAATTGCGCCAGACGCACATGGTCCTGAATGTTCTGGTCGCTGCTGCTGGCCAGCACTTCTGCTGGAGTGGACCGGCGAAAGTGAGTGACCTCTTCGGGACGCTCGTCGATGAGCAGCACCACAATGCGCGTATCGGGTGAGTCTGTGTGGATAGCCTTGGCCAGCTCTTCGAGAAGGGTTGTCTTTCCGCTTTTGGGAGGCGAAACGATGAGTCCGCGGGTGCCTCTGGCTATGGGGGCAATCAGGTCGATGATGCGCAAGGAGGGATTGCCGCCTTTGCCCAGGTCAAAACGCTGCTCCGGGTTCAGGGCTGTGAGCTGTTTCAAGGGTGTGCGCTGGGCGAAGGCTTCGGGCGAAACTCCACAGATGGACTCAACCCTGGCCAGAACCATTCCCTTGGGACCTTTTTTGGTGGTGCCTGTCACCAGGGCGCCAGTGGAAAGGCTCATTTTCTGGATCAGTTGCTGGGGGACAAAAACATCGCTGCGGTCTGGTGCGAAAGAGCGGGCGGGATCACGCAGGAAACCACCGCCTTTTTGCAGGACTTCCAGAACTCCGGCAATGGAGCCTTGGGGCATATCTGACATGGGTCGGTCCTTAATGAGTGGTATTGGCAGACTACTCGTGCTTCAAAAACATAATAAGGGAGAGATTGATCTCCCGGTACAATAGCGAATGCTGTCTGTTGGTGTCAATGAGTTACGGTGGCCGGGTTCGCGGGTCAGTCTCCCTGGGAGATGACTTTGCCGCCAACGATCACTTCACGGACCGGCTCCGGATGGCACAGCAACAGGGCCGCCACCGGGTCGTCAGCCCCATCGTAACCAATGGCTTCCAGATCAAAAACAGCCATGTCACAGGCCTTGTCGACGCTCAGGCTGCCCACATCTTCGCGGCCGAGGCAACCGGCCCCGCCCAAAGTGGCCATCTCCAGAACTTCGTTGATGGTCATGCCCGACGCGCCGTGGATCACCCGGTGCAGCAGCAGGGTCTGGCGCAACTCGGCCAGCATGTTGCTGCTGTCGTTGCTGGCTGAACCATCCACGGCCAACCCCACGGGGCATCCGGCGGCTTTCAGGTCCCGAACCCGGCAGACACCGGATCCCAGACGCATGTTCGAGGTGGGGCAATGGGCAATGCCCACACCGGCTTTGCCCAGACGGGCCACCTCTGCATCATCAAACCAGATGCCGTGAGCCAGCCATACATCGTCGCCCAGCCAGCCCACCGATTCCAGAAAGTCCACCGGTCGTTGGTTGTAAATTTCCAGGCAGTAGGCGTCTTCATCCTGGGTTTCGCTCAGATGAGTGTGCATGCGCACCCCATGTTTGCGGGCCAGGGCCGAAGTGTTTTTCATCAACTCGGGGCTGACGGAAAACGGAGAGCAGGGTGCCAGGGCGATGCGCACCATGGCGCCGGGCTCCGGGTTGTGAAATTTCTCAATGACTCGCTCACAGTCGGCCATGATGGTGTCTTCATCCTGCACCACCGAGTCGGGGGGAAGGCCGCCGTCTTTCACCGAGCGGCTCATGCTGCCGCGGGTGGGATGGAACCGGATGCCTGCATCTCGGGCGGCCAGAATGGTGATGTCGATCAATTGGTCGGATGCATCCTGGGGAAAAAGATAGTGATGATCGGTGGTGGTGGTGCAGCCGCTGCGCAGTAATTCCTTGAAGCCCACCAGAGCGCCCTGGTAAAACTGGTCGTCCGTCAACTTGGCCCACACCGGATACAGGGTTTTCAGCCAGGGGAACAATTCGCTGTCCGACACAGGACCGTAAGCCCGGGTGCGGGTCTGGTACAAATGGTGGTGAGTGTTGATCAGGCCGGGCAGCACTACGCATCCGGCCGCATTGTGGCGGTCAAATTTTTCCAGAGGTATCTCTTCAATTAATTCGGGAACATCACCACTGCCGACGGCGATGATCAGACCATCCCGAGAGGCCACCCAGCCGGTTTTCAATACGTCCCGTTGGTCGTTCATGGTGACGAGGGTTTCGGCATTCTCCAGCAGGAAGAGTTTTGGATCGCTCAAGGTGATACTCCGGTGGGTAAGAAATCGGGTGCGGATCGTGCTATTCACATCCATTTTGATAAGGTATGGTTGGTGTGTTTTCAATGCCAGATGTGAAAGGTGCTCACATGCGGGATTTTAAGGAATGCCGAATTGCCACTTCACCTGCCGAAGCGGTGTCCATGCTCAAGGCTGGGCCTGGCAAAGGCTGTTATATGGCTGGTGGCACCACTTTGAATAACTCCTGTGCAGATTGTGATTTTTTGGTGGATATCAACCAGGCTGGGCTGGGTGGTATCGATGGCAGCGCCGAGGGAGACGTGCTCATCGGAGCAGCCACACCGCTGCAGGAATGCTATGACAGCAGGGTTTTAAATGATTTTGCAGGTGGGGCCATCAGCCAGGTGGCTGGTCAATATGGCAACCGCCTGGTCAGGACTGCGGCCACCATCGGGGGAAATCTCTGTCAGGCCCTGCCATCGGCTGATATGGCCCCAGTGCTTATGGCTCTCGGTGCGGTGTGCGTCATA
>JAOZJV010000876.1 GCA_029935695.1 Candidatus Krumholzibacteriia bacterium
AGGCGAAACTGGGTTACTGCTTTCGGGACCGAAACTTGCTGATCAACGCCCTGCTGCACCGTTCACATATTCACGTCACAGGTCAGGATCGCGAACAAAGCAACGAACGCCTGGAGTTTCTGGGCGACGCGGTGCTCGGCCTGGTGGTCAACGAAAAGCTGTATCATCAATACCCCGATCGCAGTGAAGGTGATTTGACTAAAATGAAATCCCTGCTGGTTTGCGGGGTTCGTTTGTCCGAAGTGGCCATCAATTTTGATCTGGGTGTTCACATCCGCATGAGCCGCAGTGAAGCGGCCACCGGCGGCCGCCAGCGCTCTTCCATCCTTGCCGACACCACCGAAGCACTCATCGGAGCCGTTTATCTTGATGGCGGTTTGGCTCCCGCGGCGGCCATGATTGAAAGAGTGGTCCTGTCCGGAAGCGAAAAAATCCTGGCTCGTCGCTCCCTGCGCAATTACAAAAGTCGTTTGCAGGAAATGATCCAGGCTCGTTTCAAAACACCGCCCCGTTATAAAGTTCTTGAAGTAACCGGGCCCGATCATGACCGTCTGTTCAAAGTGACAGTCAACATCAACGGTGTGTCCATGGGCGAAGGGGAGGGGCGCAATAAAAAATCTGCAGAACAGAACGCCGCTCGGCAGGCCCTCAAGCATATAGAGAATGATCCGAAACTTTTGGATGACACCGAGAGTTGAACCAGGGTCCTCATTGTTTTCAAACCAAGCTGGAGATCGGGTGCCTTTTTTTAAAACAATTTCTATTTCCCTGTTGGCATTATTTGTCCTGCTGACTTTTTTCACTCCTCTGCATGCCCAGGACACCGCTCTTTCTGAAGAAGATGTTCCCTACGGTGTGGCTTCCAGTTGGCTTTACGGCCACTATCAGCTTGCGGAGGGCAATATTGATGAAGCCCTTCGCCATTTGCACTTTGCCTACCGTACCCATCCTGATGTGCCGGAAATTGCCTGGGATTTCCAGGAAGCCCTGGTGGCCGGACAGTATTACAAAGATGCTTTGGAAGTATTGAACAAGCTGGTGCAGGATTGGCCCGAAACGGCCGTGTATCGTCTGCAACGCTCCCATGTCCACCTGCAGATGGGTAACGAAAAAGATGCTTTGGCCGATTTGCAGGAATTGCGCAACCTGGGCATTGAAAATCTGGATGTGGTCGTTGGCGAGGCAACCATCCTGGCAGGCATGGGAAAAGCAAACCAGGCTTTGGATTTATGCCGGTCTGGTCTGGAGAAAATGCCCGAACACGGCCCTCGTCTTTATTTGACCATGTCTGTCATCCTGGACCAGGAAGGCCGGCAATCAGAATTGCCCGATCTTCTGGATGAAGCCGTTATTCAATACCCCGATTCTCCTCAGTTGCACGATATTCGCATGCGCACCCTTTTGACCATCGGTAAAGAGAAGGAAGCATTGCAGGC
>JAOZJV010000320.1 GCA_029935695.1 Candidatus Krumholzibacteriia bacterium
CTTCCCCGCAAACTTCCAGATCCTCTTCCATCTGAATAATGGAGCTGATTCCGGAGCGAACCAGAGGATGGTCATCGACGATCAGCAGGCGAGTGGTACGGATTGGGCTTTCCACGATCATCACCTATTTCTCCCGTTTCAAAAGATGCAAAGCAGACTGTGGGGTCTGTTGCGGTGCTTGTTGAGTCGGGGGGCTCACCCCACACACAGCAAGAGTAACATGAAATCACTGAAAATGGCACCAATGAATCAAAAATCCGGACATCCGGTATCCAGAATCAGTTTGTTCAAGCCATTATCTAGCTCTTTGGATAAATCATTACGCCAGAGGCCGATATCACTCACCAAACCCAGTTCTTTGAGGGATCCCATGAATTGCCGGTGCTGTCTCTGGCACCGGTATTCGGGCTCCCGGGGAGGGTGTTTCAGATAACGGTCCACCCACTGCGGATCATGATCTACTAGCAGAGTGGTGGAATAATACAACAAACCTTTGGTGCGGTATACACAGGATCCACCTATTTTTCGGTTCCCCAGAACCAGGTCAGAGACGCCCAGCTGCTGGACATCAGGAACTCCACACTGGGACAGAGCCGTGATCAACCACCTGCTGACCGCCGCAAAGGCACTTTTAATGCCCCCCAGGCCCGGAATGGGCAAAACCACCGAGATAATCAGGTTACCCGGATCCAGAACGACGCTGCACCCTCCACCGGATCGTTTGTACAGGGTGACTCTGTCATCCACAATATTTTGGGCGTGCAACTCCAGCTCCTGCTTGCCGCCCCGGCCGATCACCACGGAAACATCAGTCCATTCATAGACACGCACCCGAGTGATCTGGTCACATCGGGTGCGGGAAATAATTTCATCGTCGAAACAGTAAGGTGTGGTTTCGAGACTCACCGGATTTTCCGTGGCGGGTTGATGTGCACCGCCTCGCCCGCTGCCACCTCGGCCGCTTCCATGAGGGCCTCGCTGAGAGTGGGGTGGGGGTGAATAGTCACCATAATATCTTCCAGGGTGGCGCCCATTTCGATGGCCAAGGTGCCTTCGGCGATGAGTTCGCTGGCCATGGGGCCGACGATGCCGACGCCCAGCACCAGGTCGGTGTCCGGGTCAGCGATGATTTTCACCAGGCCATCGGTTCGGCCCAAAGTGCGGGCCCGCCCCAAAGCTGCCAGAGGAAATTTCCCCACGTTCACTTTGATGCCCTGCTCTTCGGCTTCCCGTTCGGTCAGACCGCTCCAGGCAATTTCCGGGTCAGTGAAAACCACGGCGGGGATGGCGCGGTTGTCCATTTCGGCGTCACGATCGGCAATGATTTCGGCGGCTACTTTTCCTTCGCGGCTGGCCTTGTGAGCCAGCATGGGGCCCTGGGCAGCGTCGCCGATGGCAAAGATATTGTCCTCGGCCGTGCGGCAGGCGTTGTCCTTGATGATGAAGCCTTTGTCGTCGGTTTGGATCTTGGTGTTTTGCAGACCGATGTCATCGGTGTTGGGTCGCCGGCCGATGGCCACCAGCACCTGGTCGTAATGCTTGCTGACGGTTTTGCCGTTCATTTCGATATCCACATCAAAACCACTGGCCACCTCGCGGATTTCCAGCACTTTTGACTCCACCATGATTTCTTCAAGGCGGCCGGTGACCTGTTTGACCATCACATCCACCAGATCGTGGTCGGCGCCGGCGAGCAGGCGGGGAAAGAATTCCACCACCGAGACTGACGAGCCGAGACCCTGGTAAACCAGGCCCATTTCCAGACCGATGTAACCGCCGCCCACAACCAGCAGGCTTTCCGGGACGCGGGGCAAACGCAACGCATCGGCGCTGCTCCACACTGATTTTGCAATGCCTTTGGGCAAGTGGTTCAAGCTGCTGCCGGTGGCAATGATGGCTTGCTCGAAATCAACACCGCTGACTTCGCCGCCTTCAATATCCAAACTGGTGGCAGAGGTGAATCGGGCGTGGCCTTCAATGACGGTTACGTCGCGGCGTTTGAGCAAACTCTTGATACCGTCGGAGAGGCCTTGCACCACTTCATCAGTCCAGGTGCGCAGACGCACGGGATCGATTTCCATACCCGTGAATTTCATGCCGAACTGCTCGGCGTCGAGGGCTGCTTCCTTGATTTCCACGGCGTTGATCAGCGCCTTGGAGGGAATGCAGCCTTCCAGCAGGCAGGTGCCACCGGGGCGGTCGCGTTTTTCAATCAGCAGCACATCTTTGCCCAGATCGGCCAGGCGCAGAGCGGCAATATAACCACCAGGGCCACTGCCAATGACCACCACCTGGGTTTCTTCTCGCAAGCTTCCCATCACCATTTCAAATCTCCTAGGTTTCCAGCAACAGTAGATTCGGGTCCGAAAGCTGACGCACCAGTTCACCCACAAAGCGGGCGGCGTCGGCGCCATCGGCAATGCGATGATCGAAAGCCAGAGTCAGCGGCAGAATTTTGCGGATGACAATTTCACCATCACGCACCACTGGTTTTTCCTGCACTTTGCCCATGCCCAGGATGGCCACTTCGGGATAGTTGATGGTCGGCAGCATGGCCGTGCCACCGAGAGGGCCCACATTGGTGATGGTGAAGGTTCCGCCGCGCATGTCGTCCGGGGGCAGCTTGCCTTCCCGGGCGAGGGTGGCTTTTTCAAACACGTCATCCGAAATTTGAATGATGCTCTTGCTCTGGGTTCCCTTGACCACGGGCACCACCAGTCCGCGGCCCGTGTCCGCGGCAAAACCGATGTTGTAGTATTTCTTGTAGATGATCTCTTCCTTGAAGGGATCAAGACTGGCGTTGAACGCGGGGGCTGCTTTCAACCCGGCAGTCACGGCCTTGATGACAAAGGCCATCAAAGTCAGGCGTCCGCCACTGCCGCCGGTGCGGCGCTCGCGCTCTTTGACACGGAAGGTTTCCAGGTCGGTGACGTCGGCTTCATCCATGTGGGCCACGTGAGGAACCAGGGTCATGCTGGTGACCATTTTGCGGGCCACTTTGCGGCGGATGGAGCGCAGTTGTTCGATGTCCACCGGTCCGTCGGTGGAAAAGTCGGGCAGAGGTTCCACTTCCAGGAAAGGAATGGTGGCCGAGGCGTGAGCAGCAAATTCGGCAAAAGCCGTGTCGTCTTTTACCTGGCTGGCCGGGACGTGTTCGTGGTGTTCGGTCTTCACTGCAGGCACAGTCAATCCGTGCTCGGCAAAGCGGTGAACGTCATCAGGAGTGATGCGGCCACCAGGTCCCGAAGGCGTCACCAGGTTGATGTCCACCTTCAGCTTGCGGGCCAGGCGGCGCGTAGCCGGAGCAGCAGGCACCGGACGTCGCACGCCGGGCATGGCGGCCGGAGCAACGGCTTCAGGCACTGGTGCGGCTTCAACCTTGTCCGGTTCGGCAAAGGTACTGCCGGCAGCCGTTTCTTCAGCGGCAGCCGCTTCACCACTGCCATCGTCGATGACAATGACCACATCGCCTACGTTGACGATGTCGCCCACTTTGCCTTTCAGGGCCACAACCTTTCCGCCCACGGGGGAGGGAATGGTCACTGCGGCCTTGTCGGTTTCCACATCGACCAAGGGTTCGTCCTCAACAATCTGGCCGCCTTCTTCCACGTACCACTTGAGAATTTCACCTTCGGCGATGCCTTCGCCCAGATCCGGCAGAATAAATTCGAACACGTTCAGACTCCTTAAAAATCGAGCGTTTCTTCAATGCCCCGAACCACGCTGCTCACGGTGGGGATGTAGCTTTTCTCGCGGCCAAAATAGGGTGTCACCACGTCATAGGCAGTCAACCGTTTGACTGGCGCTTCCAGATACATCAGAGCGTGATCGTTGATGCGCGCCACAATCTCTGAAGACACTCCGTAGCTGCGGGGCGCTTCCTGAACCACCACACACCGGCCGGTCTTTTTCACCGATTCAACAAAGGTATCGCCGTCCAAAGGTGAAATAGTCAGCAGATCAATAATCTCGATACTGGTGCCACGGGCCTTCTCCACCTGGGCGGCGGCCTTCAGGGTCTGGCGCATCATGGCGCCCCAGCTGATGAGCGTCAGGTCGGTGCCTTCCTGCACCACCTGGGCCTTGCCGATGGGCATGACTTCTTCCTGCTCGGGCACTTCCTCACGGAAGGCGCGGTAGGAATGTTTGGGCTCCATGAAAACCACCGGATCGGGGTCGCGGATGGCCGCCACCAGCAATGCCCGGGCGTTGCGCGGACTGCTGGGCGTCACCACTTTCGAACCTGGCAAGTGCGCATAAGTGGCTTCACGGCTTTCACTGTGATGTTCCAGGGCGCGCACCCCGCCGCCATAAGGCATGCGGATGACCATGGGCAAAGTGACCTGCCCGTGGGTGCGCGATCGCATGCGCGTGGCGTGGGCTTCGAACTGTCCCATCATCAGGTAACTGAAACCCGAAAACTGCATCTCGCAAACAGGCCGCAAACCAGCCATGGCCATGCCAATACTGGTGCCGATGATGCCCGATTCGGCCAGGGGCGTATCGATGACGCGCTCCTTGCCGTACTCTTCAAGCAGGCCGTCGGTGAGCCGGAATACGCCGCCGTCCTGGCCCACATCCTGACCCAGCACCAGCACGTTTTTATCGGTGGCCATCTCCTGCTTGAGGGCCATGTTGATGGCTTGCACCATATTGAGCTTAGCCATTGGCGCCCTCCCGCTTCACGTTTTCCAGGTAGTCCTGGTGCTGGCGTTTGATTTCGTCGTGCTCGGTGCCGTAGACATTCAGGAAGGGTGCATCCATCTGGAAATCATCTCTGGCTTCGAACTCTTTCACAGCAGCTTCAATTTCAGCC
>JAOZJV010000877.1:0-347 GCA_029935695.1 Candidatus Krumholzibacteriia bacterium
AGCTTCCCCGCCAGCATCTCGTAAAGGATCACCCCCAGCTGATAAACATCAGAGCGACAGTCCAGCTCTTCGCTTTTGCCCGAGGCCTGCTCGGGGCTCATGTAGGCCAGGGTTCCCACCAGCTGGCCGGGCAAGGTGTGCAAGGTGGCCAATTGACCGTCCAGCCCCGTTGCCCGGGCCACACCGAAGTCCAGAATACGGATGTGGAAGGAACCGCCCTCGTTTCCTGAGGCCATGATATTGGAAGGTTTCAGATCCCGGTGGATGATGCCGCTTTCATGGGCGTGCTGCACCGCCAGGCACACCTGAATGATCAGTTCCAGCATCTGCCTGGGGGAGAGTTCTTA
>JAOZJV010000877.1:357-1434 GCA_029935695.1 Candidatus Krumholzibacteriia bacterium
TACTCGCCCAGGGGCCTGCCTGAAGCGTATTCCATGGCAAAATATGCCTGGCCGTGCTCAGTGGTGCCAGCTTCGAAGATCTGCACAATACCCGGATGGTTGAGTTGGCCCAGGATCTGGATTTCCTGCTGGAAACGGTTGCCCAGTGAATGCTCCGCGAAACCGGAGTGGAGGATCTTGATGGCCACTTCCCGGTGGGGGTTTTCCTGCCTGGCCAGATAGACCGTACCCATGCCGCCTTTGCCGATGGGCCGCACCAGAGTGAATTTGCCCACGGTGGTGCCCGCATTCAATGGCTGGGGCGCCTGAACTTGTTCAGGAGGAATAAGGAAATTGCCCATGCCGTGGCCATCATTAGTCAGCATCTTTTCCACCAGGGAGCGAAGCTCATCATCACCCTGGCAATTTTCATCCAGGAAGGTGGTCAGCTCATCGGGTGAAAGTCCCTCGGTGGCATAGAAAATCTCCAGGGCTTTTTGTTTGAGTTCAAAGTTCATGGGGGTTTTCCAGAAGGGAGTCAGGTGAGTCTTCCATCTGGGTGAAGAGGAAGGCTCGGGCTGTGCGCCAGATTCTTTGAACTGTTGGGGTTGATATTTCCATGGCCTGGGCTGTTTCGGGTATGCTCAACCCCGTGAAGAAACGCAACATCACAACCTTGGCCATGCGTTCATCCAGGGCTTCCAGATCCTGCAGGGCCTTGTTCAGGTCCAGGATATCCACATCACCGGTATCAAAGGCGATTTCATCCGGCTCAATGCCTGATCTACGCAGCTGGCTTCCGTGCCGAACTGCTTTTTTTCTCCGGGCCTGATCAACCAGGATGTTCCGCATGGCCTGGGCAGCTGCGGCATAGAAGTGTCCTCTGCTGTCCCATCCCTTGGGCAACTCGGGGTTCAGACGTAAATAAGCTTCGTGCACCAGGGCAGTTGGTTGAAGTGTGTTGCCGGCGGGAGAGTCGGTCATGAGAGAGTAGGCCAGGTTGCGTAATTGGCTGTACAGCATGGGAAGCAACTCATCGCTGGCCTGCTGATCTCCTGCCAGCAGGTTGTTGATAATTAGTGTCATCGGTGCCGACTG
>JAOZJV010000878.1 GCA_029935695.1 Candidatus Krumholzibacteriia bacterium
AAAAGTAATGGTTGATAGGGGGTCACGAACATCGGTTGCCCTTTTGCGCATTCTGCTGGCGGAATTGCATGGCCGGCGGCCAGAATTTTTTGAGGGGAACCCTCAGGGCGTTTCTGATCTGGATAATCATGGGGCTGCCCTGGTTATTGGTGATCGCTGTTTTGAATTGGAAAAACAATTGGAAGCAACCGGACGCCGTGATGTGGTGGTTTATGATCTGGGCGCCCTCTGGAAAGATCTGACCGGGTTGCCTTTTGTTTTTGCTGCCTGGACTGTGGCTTCGGGCTTCCTGAATGCTGCATCACAGGAAAACAAGGCAGAACTGGCCAGTATTTTAGTCCGGGCCAGGGATTATGGTCTGGACCATTTGGGTGAAATTGCCGAGCGCGAAGCCAGCCTTGGCAAATTAGGCTTCCGGGGTGATGCGTCAGGCGAGGCAATTGATTACTATTTCAGGAAATCCATGCGCTACTATTTGGGGGAAGCTGAACTGGAAGGTATGCGCCGGTTTCGAGAGCTGTGTCTCCAACACCAGGTTATCGATGACCACCGACCCTTGGCTCTTTTGGATTGTGAAGGCCAATTACACTTTGAAAGTGAGCAATCATGAGTTCCGCATCCGGCCCCAGCTCTCTGGGGCCCATGGATCCTGTTCGTTATTCCGAATTGATTCAAAAAAAAGCGAACGAGGAAGCCGGTGAGACCGAGATGATCATTGACCCCGGTTCATTTCAGGTTCCCCGGGAATCTTCTCCGGTCGCGTTGGAAATACTTCAGGAATCTTTGAGCCGCCGGCTTTCCGGTGGCGAACTGCTGCTGCTTTTTGAAGAGGCCGCTTTGCATGATTTAGGGAGTATTGCCCACCAACACAGGATGCTCCGCAGCGACCCGAACATTGTCACTTACGTTGTCGATCGAAATATTTCCTACACCAATCTGTGTTACGCGGATTGTGGTTTTTGTGCCTTCAATCGTCATCAGGGTGACGGTGATGCCTACCTCTTACCCCAGGTTGAAATTCTGGAAAAATGCAAAACCGTTGTTGAAGCGGGGGGATCCCAGATTCTCCTGCAGGGCGGGCATCATCCAAAAATGCGTTTGGACCATTATGAAGACATGCTGAAGGGGATTAAAGAAGCCTATCCCCAGATGTGGATCCATGGTTTTTCACCCAGCGAAATTTTGCATTTCGGGCGTTTGAACCAGCTTTCAACCAGAGAAGTTCTCAAGAAATTAATTGCTGCTGGATTGAATTCCGTTCCCGGTGGAGGAGCCGAAATTCTAAGTGACAGGGTGCGCAAAATTCTAGCTCCCGGCAAAGCCATGACTGATGAGTGGATTGCCGTCATGGAGGAGTGTCACGCTGTTGGCTTGCCCACCACGGTCACCATGATGTTCGCCCATGTAGAGACCTTCGCCGAGCGCGTGGAGCT
>JAOZJV010000321.1 GCA_029935695.1 Candidatus Krumholzibacteriia bacterium
TTAATTTATGGTGGTTGGGGTGTATTTTTCTGCGACTCTGGCCGCAGGCCAGAGCAAAGAAGGGCTCCGTCAAGGAGCCCTTCAAGCGCGGAGCAAAAAAATACACCCCAACCACCATAAATTAAGAATGAAAGAAGAAAAGAGGCGGGCCAGGCTTACGATGCACACAATGAAGTACGACGTACCGCTGCTACCTTCCAGTCCTGACGGAGTTAGTCTTCCACCGTCACACCGGGCCTGACCCATCATATCTAATCAAACGCCAGAAAAAAGCATTTCTGAACTAATCCAGCTGGTGGAGATGAGCGGGATCGAACCGCTGACCTCTTCGTTGCGAACGAAGCGCTCTCCCAACTGAGCTACACCCCCATTCAGAACCAATATTTAAAAATCTGGCGGAGAGGCAGGGATTCGAACCCTGGGAACATCGAAATGCTCAACGGTTTTCGAGACCGCCCCGTTCAACCACTCCGGCACCTCTCCACCAAAGAGAGCAATTCTGGACCCGAAGTGGGATATAAAAGAGAAAAATGGCGGAGAAGCAGGGATTCGAACCCTGGGTACCTTGCGGTACACACGATTTCCAGTCGTGCCGATTAAGCCACTCTCGCACTTCTCCGCGAGTAAGTGGCGAGCAATATAGCACCCGTTTTCCGGAAAATCAACAGCCTGAGGCTCATCTTTTGTCTCTAAAAAAATCTTTCAGCAAAGCGCTGCATTCTTCAGCCAGAATTCCTCCTACAATTTCAACGCCATGCTGATAGGGATTTCCCTCTAAAAGCCTTGCTGTTGAGGCCACAGCCCCCGCCCGGGGATCTGCCGCCCCAAACACCACCCGCCCCACTCTGGCCAGCAGCACAGCCCCGCTGCACATGGTGCAGGGTTCAAGGGTCACGTAAAGGGTGGCATCGTCCAACCGCCAGCTCTCGCCCTGGCCGCCGGCGGCTCCAATGGCCAGAATTTCCGCATGAGCGGTGGGATCCTTCAATGATTCCACCTGGTTATGCCCCCGGCCGATAATCCGGCCATCGTGCACGACCACTGCTCCGACGGGCACTTCGCCCTTGCTGGCAGCCAGTTTGGCTTCATTGATGGCTTCCCGAAGCCAATGTTCATGGCTTCGGAAATCGTGGGGAAGAAGGGAATCACTCACGGAGCCTCTCCTTCAGCCACGGCCGCGTTGCCTGACAGGTCCCAGACTTCAACCCGCAATTGCCAGGGTTCATCTCCGCTGGGCCGACCCTTCACTGGCCAGGGGATCTCCACTTGAAAATCTTCCTGACGGCTGTCGCAGATCCGGTCCACGGGGTCCAGACGCTGACTCTGTCCATCGGGCAGGCGGATGAAAGCCTGGGAAAGCACACTGGTGGTGTCCTGAACCCGCAGGGAGATCTGCAGCAGCCCGGGGAGTTTTTTTATTTTAAGACGTGAAATTTCCGGAGGTGTGTTGTCCACCAGCAGGGGTCCCGATTCCCGGGTGCTGCTCAAAACCAAATCTCCGGGGTTGTCCAGACGATCATTCACCCTGACACGAACATGGTAGCGCCCATCCGGCACATCACTGGTGTCCCAGCTGCCCAATTGTTCAGGCGTTTCCTCCACGATGGTGCGCCAGGATGCTTCGCTTTCCCGCCGGTATTCCAGACGGTACAACAAACGATCCAGATTAGGGTCCACACCCTGCCAGGTCATCACTCTGACCGGCCGGGTGAAAGCTGCACGCCGGGGTTCTGCTTTGTTGGTAGCTGACGATTTCCGACCAAACTCAACCTTCAGGCCGCTTTCAAAGGTCTGGGTCACATTGTCTCCCATGCCCACCAGTCCGCCGAGGCTGATATCACTGATATTTTCAATGGTGAAGGACCGAACCACGGGTTTTTCATTTTTCTGCCAGGCGCTCACCGACACCGCCGTGATCTGCCATGGCTTACCGGATCCACTTCCGGTCCGGGGCAATTCAACCCGCCACTGGATGAACCGGCTGTCGGGCAAATCCAGGGCATGATTTTCTTCAGTCCAGGAGTCGGTCCAGGGTGTCCAGGTTTCATCGGGAACCGATCGGTTGCCACTTCTGACGGACCACCTGGGCTTACCCTTGCCAGGCACGGCCTGCCAGCTCAGACGCCCCCAGGACACCGGCCTTCCTCCATCGAGGGCAGGGCTGATGGCCATGAGAGGATCATCTCCCTCATGGCCCAGACGCTGAATTCCCCCAGGATGGGCCTGGCTGACCAGAAGTTCCGATTCATCCAGCACATGCAGATCGAGAATATCGCCTCCGGACCAGGACGCCAGAATGTGATTTCCCGCCGGGGGCGTTAAACGATGCACACTGGCCAGGCCCTCTTCAGCCGACAGAGGCCCGCCTCCCAGCCATCCCCATTGCTGATGCCAGGCCACGATCATCAGATCGAGACTGCCGGACCACCACAGGGAATATCCGTTATTTTCTTCAAGGCGGAACAAGGCCGCCTTATCCACCACCGGCTCTTCAAGAGTTCCGAACAAGGACATCAGTGACGGCGGAACCGCCATATTTTTGCCGACACCGGAATCGGCTCCGCCATTGCCATCCTCATCATTGTTCAGGGCCAGGAAGAATACTTTCTCTTCAGGTCCGCGGATGAACTGCCGCACCTCATCCTGCCGGGTTTCACAAATGAGCCACGGCTTGTCTGGATGTTTGGGGTCGACCCGATACACCAAACCCGGCCCCTGGGTGGACACCAGCAACGTGCCATCCTTGTCCAGCATCACGTCCAAAACATTCTGGGCGGGAAAAGTGACAATATCTTCCAAGCCACCGTCTTCAGTGTACCGGTAAATTTTTGCCGGACTTCCCGTACCCAGCCAGATTGTTTTCCCGTCTGCGGTGGTGGCGATGGCCCACACATACCCGCCGGGGATTTGTCCCAGCAGCCGGCTTTCACCCTGGGCATTGACATGGAAGAGATGGCCATCGGGTCCGCAACCCGCCAGCAATTCACCCTTGGGCAAGGCCCGCAGGCTGAACACTTCAGCACTTTCCAAGGTGGTAAAGACCTTCGTCTGGCCTTGGGCATCGGTGTGATAAATTTCACCCGCGTGGCCTGTACCGGTGTAAAACCCGCTATCACCATCAGAAATTACCCGCCAACACACCTCAGCACCGGAAGGTCCGGTTTCAAAGGTTGAAAATCCAGGCACGAGGAAACCATTCTGGTCCACGGCCGTGCCTTTGAGTTCAACCTCTTTGAATTTTCGGCCGGCAGGCCAATCCCAGAACATTTGGCCCGCGGCCAGCACTCCCGAGGGCAACAACAACCCCACCAGCAAAAGCGTGGCGAGAGACAGCCTCCGCAGGGAAGCAATATTGATATTCATCATGGGCGCCTTTCCTCCCTGATCGGCACAGGGGCGGGACGAACCCGCAGTTTTCGCACCGCATGCCCTTGCAGGGCTTCGGGTGTTGACTGGGAAACCCTGGCCACAAAATCGGCCATGGTGGATTGGATTTGCATATTACCTTGCTTCAAAAGCCGGGAAATACTTCCAGGCAGGTGATTCATCTGCCGGTCGGCAACCATCAGACCTTCTCCAGGAGCCAGAATGGCCACCACCAGTTGGTCAGCCGCGCGATCCATATTCAAAATTTTCACCGCACCACCGAGGCTCGACACCTGGAAGCGGCCCGATGCGCGCTGGGCTTCAAGATTGAAAAATTCTGCGGCGCTGGCAGCCACCAGGCGGTAAGCACCAGCCGTGATGTTGGCAGGCAGCATCAACTCCACTTCCACGATCCGCTTCTCTCCCAGGCGAGGTGTGATCTCCACCTGGACCTTCAGGGGCCCGGAACCTGCCACGGGATTGCGGGGGCCATCCAGCCCGGTGATGCGGGCTGTGTTGAGGGAATTGGACACATCAAACCGGGCCTGAACACTTTCCAGTTTCACCTGCTGGAAAGGATTGCTCAAAAGCAGGGAAAAAGGAGCCATCCAATCTCCGGCAAGAGACATGGCGCCACCGGGTCCGGCAGCCACCCCGCTGAGCACCAAAGGAGAATCCTGGAGCAGATCGGAACCATTCCAATGGCTCGTGACCTCATAAGAAATGTTCTGGTTGCTGGCGTCGTCGCCTTCAGCCAGAAGGGAATTGTAGAAAGTCCAGAAGACCAGACTGGGTGTCAGCAGGGGATCATCCACCACCTGAAATTCATAACGCCGCTGATGGGAATCGGAATAGGCGATGTCCACCGTCACGGGAATCATGGTGGGCGCAGGCCCCAGCTTTCCCGACAGACCAGCTCTTTGATCGTGATGCACCGAACCCACAACCGCGCCGACGGTGGCCATTTTAAATGACATCTGGCGGCTGGGAAAAACAGTGAGAATTTCTGCTGTGGCCAGAGGCAGATTCACCGGGCCGCGCTGCATGAAAGGATGTCCCATCATCAAAACATCGTCACCTTCGGTAAAGGTCACGGTGCCGGTGGCTCCGAGCATGGCGTCGCCGGTGATCAGCGGGATGGCGCAGGCAGCTCCCGGGACCAGAGTTCCCGCCGTGGCAGACATGGCCCCGCTGGCACCGGAAACAGCCCCCGCAGGGCTGCAGTACCAGTTCTCCGTCTGAGGCAAACCAACACCTGCCGAGGAAGAAGCCTTCTGCAGCAGGTCCCAAATCAATTCTTCGGCGGGTGGCCAATGGTCATCAGAAATTTCCAGGGATTGCGGGGCTGCGGTTTTTCCCAGGGCCTGGGCCGCAAAACCTGATTCGGCGTTTGAGGCAGCCAGCAGGGGCTGCATATTCTGAACCGCCGCCAGGCTGGAAACC
>JAOZJV010000322.1 GCA_029935695.1 Candidatus Krumholzibacteriia bacterium
ACACGGCTGCTGCCGGTGTTGGGGCCTTCCGGGTCCACGGCAAACCTGGTTGGATAGGCAGCAGAAAAGTTCCAGCACCACTCCCAGACGTTGCCGTGCATGTCGTGCAGTCCCCATTGATTGGGTTGCCGGGAAGCGACTTCGTGGGTGCCGCCGGTGCTGTTGTTTCGCCACCAGGAAACGGCCTGCAAATGGGAAGCATTGTTCCCGTTGGTGAACCGATCCTGACTGCCGGCGCGACAGGCATATTCCCACTCTGCTTCCGTGGGTAAGCGGTAACCACCGGACTCCCGGTTCCAATAAATCTTGTTGTTTTTAAAGCCGTAGGCCGGCGTCAATCCTTCTTGTTTTGAGAGAGCGTTGCAGAACTCCACGCACTGGGCGAAGGTGATATTTTCAACCGGTAAAATTCCGCCTTTAAAGTGAGATGGTTTTGAGCCCATCACTGAAAACCACTGGTCCTGTGTGACCTCGGTGACTCCCAAATAAAAGCCCCGGGTCAGGGTCACTTGATGCCGGTCTTCATCCTTTTCACGGTCCTCTTCATAACGCGGGCTGCCCATGAGAAATTCGCCCGGCACAACGCGAACCATGGCGATGGACTGGGTGCCGGATCCATACGCGGACTCGGGCTGGATGAACCAATCATCCAAACTGGTCACCGGCTGACCGGCCATGGGAGCAGCGATTCCAGCCAGGTCCACACCGCTGTGTTTGCGGATGCGCTGAGCCAGCAGCTGCGTTGTGCCAGCCATGGACCCCTCCAGTTCCTTGAGGCTTAATCCCGCTGCTGATTCACTGCCGATAAAGGCCGCCGAAACACAGTGGTGCACCTTCAGGATGAGTCGCTGCTCGCCGGCAAAATCCAGCACCTCACCAGAGATCACATAATCAGCTCCAAGAGTGCGGCCGATTTCCACTTCGCAGGTTGCGTCCAGACAATCGGACAGCCGGGTGCCTTCGGGCAACAGCTCCAGAATGCTCTCTCTGGTCATGATGGTGAAATGGTCCAGAGGCAGACTGCGCGCCAGAGCGTCGCGGGCCAAATCCGTCAAATAAGCAATCTCCGGTTGGCTGAGGCCGGCATTGTTGGACAGATCCAGGACGCTGATGGTTTTGGCGGGCACAGCCAGGCTGGGAGCTGCCATCAGAAACAGCACCAGGCCCAGTAATGTACACACTGCCCATCGGTAAAGAATGCCAGATCTTGATATCACGACAGATTCCTACCGCAGGGCTTCGTTCAATTCACGGAAAGCCTCATCGGAGCGGTCAACCACCGCAGAGCGAACTTCTTCATCGAGTTGCCCCATGCTTTGCACCGCATCCCGGAAACTTTCAACATCCAGGGACATAAGCACATACAGCGTTCCTGTATTGCTGACCCAGTTTTTCTCCTGGCGGGTGCCGTTGAGGGTCAGATCGGTGATCTGGCGGGATACATCTTCGATGTGCTGTTCGTCGGCTGCGTGCTTTCCGAAGTACTCGCCGCCTGTAGTTGTGGCCTGGTAATCCTTAAGCATCGATTCGACCTTGAGCTGGAGAGACCGGGCGATTTCGGTGCGGCCGCGTCCCTGGGCTGATGTGCGAGCCAGGGCCACGTTGCGGGTGCCGGCTACCGAACCCAGGCCGTAAATGCGGTCGTCGTCATCGCCGCGGCCGTTGAGGACCCAGTCGGGGGCGTCCTTGAGTTCCTGTTCAATGATGTTGCCCGGGTCTTCAGGGCCGGACGAGGCGCAACCCCAGAAGGCCGTGGCCAATAAGCATAGCGATACTAACAATAACAGCTTTTTCATGACTGCTCCTTGATGATGGGTGGCACAGGCCAGCCTTTGTCCTTTTGGGGATGTCGATCAGGGGTGGGTTGTATTCTTAGAAATTAGCAGGGTTTTTGAGGAGTGTCAACCTGGGCTGGACCTGGGGCTTGCTAAAAAATTGCACCCTCAGGTTTTGAACCTTTGAGGGTGCAATTCAAATCATTCTGAAATTGGGTTATTTTTTTCCCAAATCTCCAGCAGGCTTCGGTGCTGGTGGCGGAGTTTTCCGCTCCCCACTGCCCATGGAACAATTGCCCTCGAAGAAGACACCTTCATCAATAACCAACCGCTTGGTCTTGATATCGCCTTCCACATGAGAGCCGCTCTGCAGCTCGATTTTGTTTTCGGCCGTGATGTTGCCGAACAACTGTCCGCCAATGATGGCATTCTTCACGTTAACGGTGGCGCGCACCACACCGGTCTTGCCGATGACAAGGCTTTCGGGTGTGCCAATGTTGCCTTTAAATTCGCCCTCAATGCGCAGAACTCCGCGCACTTCGACTTTGCCATCAAATGTGCATCCTTGCGCAATAATGGACGTCTGGCTCGAGGCCACTGTGGTATTTTCTGGTTCTTTTCCGAACATCGTCTTCCTCCTTGGCCCGATGGCCATCAATTGGTTGGCGGATCGCCCTCTAGAATCTGTCGGGGATCAACGGCCTCCCCCTGGACAAACACCTCAAAATGAAGATGAGGTGCTGTAGCCTGACCGGACTGACCAACATAAGCGATAACCTGGCCTGCGTCGACCCTGTCATCGCGGCCCACAGCCAAGCGACTGCAATGTCCGTACACAGTTACGTAACCCATCCCGTGCTGGATTTCAACAAAGTTTCCTAAAAATTCGTCGGTGCCGGTTCTGACGACCCGGCCGCTTCCTGCTGCAACGATGGGAGTATCGGTGGTCCCTGCAATATCTATGCCCTCGTGGGGCTTGATTCCGCGGTTCACTGCACCCTTTTGGAACTCTTTGGTTACAAACCCACTGACGGGCCAGCGATCGGGTTTGGGACTCAGGCTCAACGCCGCTGATCGACGCATGGCCTCGGCTGAATTTGCGGGTTCATTCTCCAGCCACGCGCCGAGGGAGTCGGCAGTTGCTGGCGGGGCCTCCTGCACACCGAGCATGAACAATAATTTTTCCTGAAACCCCTGCATGTATTGCAGTTCCTCACGCAACTCCCCCACACCCTGGACAGCCAATCTGGCAGCTCATTTTCCAAAGTGGAAATGACCAGGCGCTCATTGTGTTTTCCGGCAAATGAGTGCATCAGCAAACCCATAATCACCAGAACTGCCAGACCCAACACCAACAGGGTCACAATCATGGCCCGGGTGATGCTGTACTCCCGGGAATGATCCTGGTTGTTGGTGATTAAAATGATTCTGGTGTGCGAAGGGATGCCCATGTTTTCTCCGGTTCCCGTGTAAGTTAATGACGCTCGGTTGAGTCATCGATCAACGAGGTGCTGCCCTGGCTTTCACGTGCTTCGCTAAACCAGAGACTGAAGGTTGTTCCACGTCCCGGTTCGCTCTGCAACTCGATACGCCCCCCATGTTCATGCACAATTCTGGCCACAATTGAAAGCCCCAATCCGGTGCCTTTACCATAGTCTTTTGTGGTAAAAAAGGGCATGAAAATGCGATCCTGGTTTTCTTTGGGAATTCCTTCCCCGTCATCGTGAAAATCGACCCTCACCTCTCCCGGATCACCCCGGTGGATTTTCACATTGATCACACCGCCGTTTTCAACGGCATCGATACTGTTGCCCAGCAGGTTGAAAAAGACCTGCTCCAGCTCGTTGCGATTACCAAAAACCCAAGTGTCATGGATTGATTCAACATTCACCGTCACCCCGGCAACCTTCAGTGTTTTGTCCATGAGATAAACCGTGTCGTTGATGATTTCAACCAAACTGACACGACTGCGCCCACTGCCGGTGGGGCGGGCAAAATTCAGCAGCCCTTTGATAATTCCCCTGCATTGTTCGGTTTGGCGGATAATTCGCCGGATATCTTCGGCATCATCTTCGTCTTCAATGGTTTCATCAAGCATTTGGGCTGACAGAAGGATGGAGCCCAAAGGTGTGTTCAACTGATGGGCAATACCAGCAGCCAGCTGGCCGATGCCTGCCAGTTTTTCGGTTTCGCTCATGCGCGATTCCAGTTGTTTCTCTGAAGTTATATCCCGGGCAATGACTACAAAAGACCCCGTTTTTTCAGCCAAAACCCCTGCCCCAGGAGCGATAAATGAAAATGTTGTGCTCAAAACCTTGGGGCTGTCGCCCAGTCGGGTCACTTGAATCTCATAAGTAAGAGAGCGGTGGATGCGTTGCACATCCTGAAATACCAGCTTCAGGTCGAGATTCAGGTCCAGCCCCAGATTACCAAAGTTTTGGTTCATGACCATGCGGCGGGATTTATGAAAAAGCTGTTCCGCTGCCTTATTCCACTCTCTGACACGTCCTTCCGTGTCTAGCAGAAAGACCGCTTCACCTGCGTGGTTGATGATGGCCCGGAATTTCTGCTCAGACCGGGCCAGGCGGATATTGATCATTTCCCGCTGCCGGAATCGAAGATAGCCGCTCCATCCCGTGACCAGGAGAAAGAACTGGAAAAGGCCCGAGCGAAAAACTTCCGTGAAAACCTGACCGGATTTCCATTCTGCATGCCAGAAATCAATCCAGGACCCCGCGTGTTGAAAGTCTGTTGTCAGCTTAACAACATTGAAGATCAGATAAATGAAGGACGCGAGCCCCAAAAACCCCATAAGCAAACGCAGACGAAGAACCCTGCTGTCCAGAAAGCGATGCAAAAGAGCTTGCATCAGGAGAGATCCGTGTTGACGCCCATGAGCTTCAAAATACGGAGTAGATCATCATCTGAATAAAAGCGCACCGACACAGATCCTTTCCCGTCTTTCGAATTGCGGTCAATCTCCACAGGAGTGCCAAATGTTTGCTCAGCCTGCTGCACGAGTGCCCGCC
>JAOZJV010000323.1 GCA_029935695.1 Candidatus Krumholzibacteriia bacterium
CTTTGCCACCCTTGCCACCGGCTGCCACCAGAACCCGGTCACCAGGGCGCAGGTTGGCGATGGCCCGGGCGCCGTCCACCTGGGCAGTGAAGTTGCCACGGTGGCGCGCCATTAACACAGAAAAACCGGTCATGGGGATGTCGTCTGGAACAATAGCTCCGACCTGGGCAAAAGCCTGGCTGTCGGTCACCACCAGGGCAGGTTTTTTTCGCAGATTGGACAAGGCAGCAGCCAGTTGGGTTTCTTTGACGACCAGGCAACAGGAATCTCCGTCGAGCAAGTCACGGATGGCGTTGACCTGGGGTAGAATGAGCCGGCCCACGGGGGCTTCCTTGTCAATGGGAACCACTAGAATCGCTGTTTCACCAGGAGGCACAAGGTCGCGCACCAGGGGTGGAGCCTCAGATTTTTTATGCATGACCGTGTCGATGATGGCCTGGCGCAGATCGTCTATTCCTGAGCCGTTAATGGCCGAAGTGGCGATGCTTTTGATACCCTGGCTTGCCAGCATCCGGATCGTTTCGTCTGATGGCTGGTGTTGATCTGCATGATTGAAAACCACAATTACCGAGGCAGGTCTTTGCTTCAGCTCTTCCAGCAACTGCGTTTCTTCGGCACCCCAGATTCCGGCCTCTGCCACCAGCAAAACCAGCTCGCAACGATCCAGCATGGCTCGGGTGCGGCTCATGCGCAGGTGGCCCAGATCGCCGGTGTCATCAAGACCGGCGGTGTCGATCAAAACCACGGGCCCGATGGGCTGCATTTCCATGGGTTTGCTCACCGGATCGGTTGTGGTCCCGGGAGTATCAGAAACTATGGCCACATTCTGTCGTGTCAGAGCATTGACCAGGCTGCTTTTGCCCACATTGCGCCGACCATATAGACCGATGTGCAGACGGAATCCGCGGGTGGCTGTTTGACGGGTCATGGTTCGCTCCTAGCAAAAAACATCGCGGCGGCCAGCACGGATTTTCTCCAGCATGGCCTGGGCGCGTTGACGTGGCTCGTGGTCCATGGTTTCCAGGGCATTGGCGATGCTGACCATGCCGGTTTCCTGGGTTTTGGGCTGCCCGTAATCCATCAGGTACTCCAGAAAACTGCTCAGTCCGTTGGGGGCGCAATGACGTTTGATTTCTCCGGGTTTGGCCAGGTCCATGAAGTCGGCTCCGGTGCGGCCGAGCCGGTAACAGCCGGTGCAGAAAGAGGGGATGTACCCAAGGCGGGCCACATCGGCGACCACTTCATCAAGAGAGCGCACATCGCCCAGACTGAATTGGGCGGCAGCTTTTTTGTCGGCAGAGGAATACCCGCCGGGGTTGGTGCGGCTGCCCGCTGAAATCTGTGAAACACCCAGGGCAAAAGTTTCCCGGCGGATGTCGGCTGTTTCCCGGGTGGACATGATGATGCCCGTGTAGGGAACCATCAGCCTGAGGATGGCTACGATTTTCCGGAAGGCCAGGTCGGACACCGGGTTGGGTGGGTTGCTGGCCAGGTCGGCGCCGGTTGCCGGTTCCAGACGGGGCACACTGATGGTGTGGGGGCCGATGCCGAAACGTTTTTCCAGGTGGTGGATGTGTTGTTGCAGAGCCAGCAGTTCGAAACGCCAGTCCGCAAGGCCGAACAAAACACCGATGCCCACATCGTCAATGCCGGCGGCGATGGCCCGGTCCATGGCCTCCAGACGCCAGTCGAAATCTGTCTTGGCGCCGCGCAAATGCACCTTGGCGTAGGTTTCGCGGTGGTATGTTTCCTGGAAGATCTGGTAGGTGCCAATGTTGTGTTGCTTGAGCCGCTTGAAATCCACTTCCTCAAGGGGTGCCACGTTCACATTCACCCGGCGAATTTCGCCACTGCCGCGCTTGACCGAATACACCGTGTCGATAGCACGCAGAATATAATCGAAACCATCGCGGGGGTAGGCTTCGCCTGCTACAAGGAGCACACGTTTGTGACCTTCATCCACCAGAGCGGAGGTTTCGGCGGCAATTTCATCCATGGTCAGGGCCCGGCGGTTGAGATCCCGGTTGCTGCTGCGGAAGGCGCAGTACGCGCAGTCATTTTTGCACAGGTTGGAAACGTACAGAGGTGTGAAAAGAACCAGGCGGCGCCCGTAAATTTCGTCCTTCACTTCACGGGCGGTGCGGAAGAGTTCTCCCAGCAGATCAGGATCGCTGATGCTGCACAATGCGGCCACATCGTCAGCTTCCAAACCTTCAAGTTTGCGGGCTTTGGTCAGGATTTCCCAGATTTCTGATTCACTTCTCTGGGCAGCCGACTGCAGGCATTGCTGGATTTTTTCCTCGTTGATTTTCATGGTGTTTCTCCGCTGGAGGCTGAGTTGTTTGATTGTCCGGTGCGGGACAGGGTGGCAGTGAAGGTGGTGCCCTGGTCTTCCTGGCTTTTCACACTGATCTGGCCGCCGTTCAGGTGCACCAGGCGTTTCATGATACTCAATCCGAGACCGCTGCCCTCAATGAGCCGGGTCTTGTCGTTTTTGATACGGACAAATTCGCCAAACAGGCGGTCCACTTCCTCTTTGGACATACCGATGCCCGTGTCGCTGACACTGATGGTGATGGTCTCGGAATCACTGGCCAGTTGGATCTGTACATGTCCTCCATCACGGTTGTATTTCACGGCGTTGGAGACCAGGTTGTTGAGTATGATTTCCAGCTCGGAATGATCACCCTTCATGGCTGTGTCATCAGCGCACTGTACTTCCATGGAAATTCCCCGACGATCAGCCTCGGGTTGAAAAGTTTCCACAACCAGACCCATGACCAGAGCGGGATCCACATCACTCAAAGTGCGCTCTTTCTGCCTTGATTCGATGCGGGTCAGATCCAGCAGGTCGTAAATGAGTTTGCGCATGCCTTCAAGGCGCACCAGACTGCGGCCAATGATACGGGCAGTGGCCTCAGGATCATCAGCGGTGATGCCTTCATCAAGCAGGCGCAGGTAGCTTTCCACTGCTCCGAGAGGTGCTTTCAATTCGTGAGCCAGAACAGACAGAAATTCGAAGCGGACCCGGTGTTTTTCCCGGGCCAGTTTTCGGGCGGTGCGCTCGACGATCAGGTGACTGGCAGCCTTCTCCACAACCTCTTTCAGCTCCCTTGGAGTAAAAGGTTTGGCCAGGAAATCAAAAGCACCTTGCTTGGTGGCCCGCACGGCCATTTCCAACGAAGCGTAGGCCGTGATCATCACCACCATGGTGGTGGACTTTTTAGCCTGTAAATCGGCCAGAATTTCCATGCCCGTTACACCGGGCATGCCGTGATCCAACAGGAGCAGATCAAAATGATTCTGGTCCAGAATCTGCTGGGCTTCCAAGCCATCACCGGCAAAATTTATATCCAGAGTGTAGCGGTCTTCTCCGTGGTCATCGGTCACCACAAGATTTTCCAGGGACCGGGCGATGCCGGTGCGCATACCGGGCTCATCGTCGGCGATCAGAACTTTGAGGATGTGACTGTCATTCATGGGTTGTCTCCTGTGCGTCGGGATGCACATATCTGGGCAGAACAATGCTGAAAATGGTTCCGGTGGGGCCGCGGGAATCATCTGCATTGGATTGAACGTTGAGCTTTCCCCTGTGCATTTTCACGATGCCGTAACTGACGGCCAGGCCCAGCCCCGTGCCCTTGCCCTGGCCTTTGGTGGTGAAGAAGGGTTCAAAGATTCGTCCGAGATTTTCTTCGGCAATACCACAACCGGTGTCGGCCACTTCGATCACCAAAGAGTCTTCTCCCGGGGCGGTGACCCGAAGACAGGTGGATCCGCCCCGAGGCATGGCAGCCTGGGCGTTGTTCACCAGATTGATGATGACCTGCTGCATCTGGGCCTGATCCAGGTCAGCAGTGAGACTTTCATCTTCCACCGTGACATGAATTTTCTGGGTCTCGGTGGTGATGGCTCCGCGCAGCCCTTCGCGAAGGAATTGTCCCACTTTCACCCGCTGCAATTCGGTTTTGTTCTCTCTGGAAAAATCCAACAAACCCGAGACGATGCCTTTGCAGCGGTTGGCCTGTTCGGCAATCAGGGCCAGGTCACTGCCCAGCTTGGTGTCACGGCCGAACTCATCTTGAAGCAGGTGGGTGTAAAGCAGAACCACACCCAGGGGATTGTTGACTTCGTGGGCAATACCGGCGGCCAGTTGGCCCATGCTGGCCAGTCTTTCCGAGTGCATGAGTTGTTCCTGGGTGGTGGCCAGTTCAGCATTGGATTGATGCAGCTCTCCAACGGTTGTGCGCAATTCGTCGATGACGAAAGGCAGGCACATTTCACTTTCAGCCATGCCCTTGAAGATGGCTACCGCATGTTGCCGGCAGGTGTCGTAACCACAGGCTCGGCAGTTCAGTTCATCAGAGGCGGCGGCTTTGCCCAGGCGCCGCAGGATGGCGTCGATTTCATCTTCGCCGGGCTCCCGTGATTTCAATTCGTCCGTATCGAAAGTTCGGGTCAAATTGAGGTCGGTCAGCTGATTCATGTAGTGATGCCAGCTGGTTTTGTCCCCCGTGCGCTGGCGGCTTCCCACGTACCGGCTGATACGGGCCCGGCGGCGGAAAAGAGGTTCGTCGGTGGTCATGCCCGCGCCCATGATACAGCCTTTGCAGCAAAGAATATCCAGCAGCTCAGTGTCCAGATCGCCGGATTCAAATTCGCGCAAAGCTTCAGGAAAATCCTGCCGTCCATCGGCGCTGACAACAGTGCCGGTGGCCAGGTCTTCACTCATGCCGGCGGCCTGGACCATGCCTCTGCTGAGGGCAAAAACAGCACCCAAATCTGCCCGCGGTGCATCGAAT
>JAOZJV010000324.1 GCA_029935695.1 Candidatus Krumholzibacteriia bacterium
CCACCAGTGTCTACTGGCCACGCGCATGCGTATGGAAGACATGCTGCCCATCGTGGATGCCCATTACGAGAAGAATCCTGATCTGAAAATCGCCCGCCTGAAGTATTCTTTTTTCAAGGATCACATCATGACCCTGGTGGACGACATGTCCCACGGCAGCGAACGCATCAAAGGAATCGTCGATGGCCTGCGCAGCTTTGCCCGCAAGGATGAAGGCCTGCTGGTGGATGTGGTGGACGTCAACACCCTGCTTGGAGCCACCACCCGTCTGGTCCAGAATGAAGTGCACAAACGCGCCACCATCGAGCTGGAGCTGGTGGAAGAGTTACCTTCTTTTCCGGGCAACAGCCAAAAAATCGAACAGGTGCTGGTGAATCTCATCGTCAACGCCGCCCAGGCTATTCCCGACGATATCAAAGGCAAGATCCGCGTCAGCACTCTTCTCGAAGATGACCACGTGGTGATCCGCATTGCCGACAACGGCAAAGGCATGGATGAAAAAACCCGCAAACAGATTTTCGATCCCTTCTTCACCACCAAGCGCACCAAAGGTGGTACCGGCCTCGGCCTGGCCATTGTTTTCCGCATCATCGAAGAACATGGCGGCAACATCGCTGTGACCAGCAAACTTCACGAAGGCACCACCTTCATCGTGCGCATCCCTGTGGTCGATGGCGACAACGAAAATACGGAGACTTCATGAGTGAAATGAAAAAAGTACTCATTGTTGATGACGACGTGGCGGTGACCAATTATTTCATGGTTTTCCTCATGCAAACTGAAATTTTTGAACCGGAAGTGGAGAATGATTCCCGCCTGGTGCAAGGCCTTCTCAAAGAGAATCATTACGATGTGATCATGCTGGACCTGGACATGCCCAATATCACCGGCATGGAGATTTTAAAGATGATGAAAGCCCAGGGTATTGAAATTCCAGTGCTGATTCTCACCGGCGTCAGTGATGTCGACCTGGCCGTGAGGGCCATGAAATACGGAGCTTTCGACTACCTCACCAAACCGGTGGACGATGAGCATCTGCTGGAAGTTCTGGACAGTGCCATGGAGATGGGCGCCATCAAACAAATCATGGAAGACCTGCCTACGGAAGTGAAGTCGGAAGATCTGGACCACAAGTCCGCTTTCAAACACCTGCCCACCCAGGATTCAGCCATCATCCATCTCTTTCATCAGGCCGAGATCCTGGCTGAAGGCAGCCTCAGTATTTTCCTCTGGGGAGAACGCGGCAGCGGCAAAAGCTGGCTGGCCCAGGGCCTTCACAACGCCAGTGGCCGGCGCGGTTGTCCTTTTGTTTCCCTGGACTGCACCATCTATCCTCCGGATGAATTCTCCGGTGTGCTGTTCGGTCAGGTTAAGGATTACGGTGGGGAAATGGAGGAAATACAGGGAGCCATGAGCGACGCGGCCACCGGCACCCTCTTCATCAACAACATCGAACACATGAGTCCCCAGGTTCAGATGCGACTGAACCACGCCCTGCACACGGGCGAGTACTACCGGGACAACAGCACCCAGATTCTGCAAAGTGATGTGCGTTACATCGTTTCATCAACCCATGATCTGACCAGTGCCAGATTCAAGGACAGCTTCTCCCGGGATCTGCTTTACCAGTTCATGGTCAACAGCTTGCGAATTCCCCCATTGCGCGAGCGTCCCAAGGACATTCCCCTGCTGGCCAATTACTTCATGGAAGAGGAAAACCAGCACAACAAGAAGGATCTCAAAGAGATTTCACCTGAGTTTCTGGACCTTTTGGAGCACTATTATTTCCCGGGGAATATTCAGGAATTGCGCAAATTGATTCTCTCAGCCATTGCCGCCACCACTGATCAAATTCTGGACGTGGATGATATTTCATCCTACTCCCGGGAGCGGCTGACCCTGGGCACTTTTGCCAGCACCTTCCAGCCCCGCAATCTGCAGGAAATCATTCGGGAACAGGTGGAAGGCACCATCAAATACTGCAAGGGCGACCTCAAGGAGGCCGCCCGTTTGCTGGATATTTCGGTGAAGGTGATGAACTCTTACCTCAGCAACGACTGAAAATCTCAGGACCAGGGTTTGTGCCGGATCAGGGTCAGGAACTCGGACCGGGTTTTGGGGTCGTTCTGGAAACAACCCTGCATCTCGCTGGTCACGGCATAACTGTTCTGTTTCTGGATTCCCCGCATCATCATGCACAAGTGCTGAGCGTGCAAAGTTACCGCCACCCCAAGGGGCTGAAGATTGTCCATGAGACAGGTGGCAATCTGCGCCGTCATTCTTTCCTGCACCTGCAACCGGCGAGCATACGCCTCCACCACCCGGGCAATTTTGGACAGCCCAACGATTTTTCCATTGGGAATATACGCCACGTGGGCCTTGCCGAAAAAAGGCAGCATATGGTGTTCGCACATACTGTAGAAATCAATGTCGTTGACGATGATCATTTCCTGGCCTTCGGCCTCGAACAGGGCACCCCGCACCAGCTCACCAGGTTGCTGATTGTAACCAGCAGCAATTTCATCCCAGGCCTTGGACACCCGCTCAGGGGTTTTTACCAGGCCTTCACGATTGGGATCTTCCCCCAGTTTGACCAGCATTTCACGAACCAGTTTTTCCATCACCAAATCTCCAGATCATTGCAAGTGGCATGACGCATGAACGAACATTTTTTCTCTGCGCCATGACCGAAAGTGAGCTACGGCCTTCCCAAAGGCGGAATAACTAAATTAAACGGGGTCTTTCAGGAGGTCAAGAAACAGCAGCACGGTTTCCGGCACATCTCATGCAATACTCCAACTGACTCTGAATAACCGGGCAATTTGACATTCTCGTTGCCCCTGGGAAAAAGGGCCTTCGCCGTGACCCGTTGTTTGTTGGATAGCTCCCCCCGCTCCAGCTGACCGGCAAGCGAGTGGCCCTTTTTTTATGCCTTCCTCAAATCAACAGCCAGGCGCCCGAGCACCCTGGGGTAAAGCTCGCACTCGGCTTCAAAGACCCGATCAGCCAGACTGTGCACGTCATCACCCGGCAACACCGGCACTGTTTGTTGTTCAAGGATGCGCCCGGTATCGTATTTTCCATCCACCAGATGCACTGTGCAGCCACTCTGGGGCTCCCCCGCGTCAAGCACAGCCTGATGCACCCGATCACCATAAAAGCCCTTACCGCCATATTTGGGCAGCAGAGCTGGATGAATGTTCACCACAGGCCCGGCAAAGCCAGTTGGTTCCATGTAGAAGCAGAGATAACCAGCCAGGATGATCATCTCCACCTGATAAGGCGCCAGCCAGGTGTTGATGGCTTCGTTGTGGGATTGGATACTGTCGTATTTCCGGCGGGCAAAGACTTCACAGGGGATGCCGCGATCACGGGCAACCTGCACTCCACGAACCTGAAAGCGGCTGGAAACAACCGCCACAATTTCCACATTCAGCTGGCCCGCATCCATGCACAAAAGAAAGTTCTCAAGAGTGCGACCACTGCCACTGAGCAAGACGGCGCACCGCACCGGCTGATTCGTCATGACTGGTCCTTTGTGATGGAGTCCAGGGTTTTCCGGCGGGTGGCCAGAACCACCCCGGTCCACAACACCAGGAAACCGAACAACGGCCAGGCGCCCCAGCGCACATAAGCAGTGCGGCCGCTGCCGGGCAAAAGATCGGCCATGACATACCCGCGCTGGCCCAGATCCAATGCATCCAGCACGTGGCCATTTTCATCACAGAGCAGGCTGATCCCGTTGTTGGCGCAGCGCACCATGGGCACCCTGCATTCGGCAGCCCGCAACAAAGCCATTTTGGTGTGCTGGCGGGGCCCGGCCGTTTCGCCAAACCAGCCATCGTTGGTCAGGACCACCAGACAGCGGCTGCCGCGCCGGATGGAATCACGGGCCTGTCCGGCCAGGATGGATTCGAAGCAGATCAAACCGGAGAGGGGAAAGTCGCCTGATTCTGTGGGAAGGACCAGCGCTTCAGGCGGCAACCCGGGAGTCCATTCAGCCTGCCCCACATTGATTTTAGCCAGGCCGGGAAAGATAGACGTAAATGGCATGGCTTCGCCGATAGGCAGAAGGTGATGCTTGGCATACCGATCCAGAATGGATCCATCCGCTGCAAAAAGACCCGAAGAATTATATTTTTCCAGAGTTCCATCAGGCAGGCGTTCGGCATCGGGAAAGCCGGTGTACAACGGAACGGCAGCCTTGCGAACAACCTGCCGCACCCAATTGAGATGGGGTTTATCATAGCGAATGTAAGCCGGCATGGCGGTTTCAGCCCAGACCAGTAATTGGGCGCCATTTTCTGCCGCTTCCATGGACAATTCCTTGTACGGGACCCTGGTGGAATCAATTTTACTGTCTTGCCATTTGTCATCCAGAGAGACATTGGCCTGGATGGCAGCAATTTTCAGGGGTTCGGTGCGTAAAGATTCAACGGCAGCACCGGGCACTTCGGGTTTGAGTTGGGATCCGATCACCACAAGCAGCAGCAGCAATGCAGTTCCGGAGAATGAAACCAGGGCAGAAGTGCGCCAGGCAGCACCATGGCGACGCCACAACCAGAAATAAGCCCCTGACATTCCCCCAAAAACAACCAGAGCGCTCACACCAATTTCACCGCTGGCGCGCAACCAGCCCATCAACGGACCATCCACTACGGCAGAACCCGTCAGGCACCAGGGAAAAGCCATCTCGCCCCTGGCCCTCAGGGCCTCCATGCCAACCCACAGGGCGGGCAAGGCCAACAGGGCCTTCTGATAACCAAAATAATGGCGCAAGCGACCAAACACCCATCCA
>JAOZJV010000325.1:0-213 GCA_029935695.1 Candidatus Krumholzibacteriia bacterium
TATCTCAGGCAGCACGGCCTCATCCAGTTTGCTGGTGGCAAAGTAATCCAGAAAGAACAGCGGTTCGGCGCCCTGGACCAGAATATCATCCACACAGTGATTCACCAGATCCTGGCCCACGGTGTTGTACCTTCCGGCCATGCGGGCAATCATCACCTTGGTGCCTACACCATCGACACTGGCCACCATCAGAGGTTCACCCTCGGCGGCCTG
>JAOZJV010000325.1:223-4794 GCA_029935695.1 Candidatus Krumholzibacteriia bacterium
GCTCAGGATGAGGTAGTTCTCGATCCCGTCCCTCTCGGCGGCCTGGAAGAGCCCACCAAAAGCTCCCATTTCATTTTTGACCCGATGGTCCCAGGTGGAGCGGATAGCTTCCTTGCTGCGGGACAGGGCACGGGTGGCGGCATCAATATTGACGCCACTGTCAGCGTATTTCATGGGGTTCTCCAGGAAATGAAGAGGATGAAAGAAATCTCGTTGGGCGGATGATAAGAGCAGGATGGCATCTGTTCAAGGGCAGGGGCATGATTTTGGGAAAAAATCAGCTTTCAGCCTCTGCTGATTTGAGGGAATACAGCGAAAGACGGCGGTTCAGGGCGTCGAGAATAGAAAAAACAACCGCTTGCTGTTCGTTGTGCAGGTTGCTGCAGGAACCAAAAAGAGTCTCGCTTTTGCGCCCCTCCACCAGTTCCACAGCGCACAGAACCACCGGGTGGTCCCCCAGGTTGTCAATGCGCACCTCATTCAGGTGAAGCAGGATGGGTTCGCAGACCAGATGAGCCAAAGCATCCAATGTGGCCCGGGCCACCAGCTGGATGGCGCTGCCACCGTGGTTGGCCCCTTCCATGGTGCCGCGCACTTCAAGCTCACCGGTGCTGAGCTGAACTTCGGCCCGCTCCAGCATATCCGAAGCCATCACCCCGACTCCGCTGCAAACAATGCGCAGGGGAGTTTCTTCGGCCAACAGGACAGCCGGGATAGGCGCTGGTTTGGCCGGTGGTGCAGTGAAATTCGTGCTTTTTGAAGATTCAGGAAAATCCTCAGCAGCAGTTTCATCACGCAGATTGTCATCCAAATGACCCAAGTCATCCGCCGGGTGAAAAGTGACGGAGGAACCGGGAGCTTCGTTTGCAACAACAGAAGCAGGAGCGGCAACAGGAGTAACCTCTTCAACAACAGGAGCAGGACTGGGTGCAGGACCATTGTCCAGCACCTGAACCACACCGATTTTTTTATAGAAAACATCGATCTCAAGGCGGGCTTTGAGCAGGCTTTCCACGTCACGCACAATGTGACGTGGCTCACGGGCCATACCGGCCACCACATGGATTCCCGAGATTTCCCCCTCGGCATCCAGGTCTATTTTGCACTGCAGAACGCCTTTGATCTGGCCGATCCAGCGTTGGGCGTCAATCACCCATGCGTCCCGCTGGTTGGGATCCCACTCCAAGATGTGCTCCTTAAATGCAATTTTGAATTATATTGCAGAAATCAGATGGCGAATCTTCTACACAATTAGAAAAGAATCTTATCACAGTCCAATTAACCGCACAACCTGTTCTTTGCAAATGTCTGTTTTTCGGTGGATTAGAAAAGAGGGATCCCTCTCCCAAAAGAGTGGGATCCCTTATTTATTCTTATATCCCAGGCAAATTTAAGGCACCATCATGCCCTTCAATGTGGCCATGCGCTCGTTGTAGGCCTGGTCATCAATTTTCAACAGGCCCTCCACATTAAACCCCTCAGGGCAGAAACTGGCCGTCACTGTGCCGTCAAGCATGGCCTTGCGGAACACCCCGTCGTTGGAATCGCGAGTGGCTGCTGATTCGGCCAGGGAACGCATGAAGCCACCGGCAAAACAATCTCCTGCGCCGGTGGGGTCAATGACGTCATCGAGAATGATGGCCGGCACCGAGAGCACACTTTCACGGCCAAAAAACAGGGCTCCATGTTCGCCTTTTTTGACGATGACCAATTGAGGTCCCATGGCACGGATGGCATCGGCTGCGTGGGCCAGACTGCGCTTGCCGGTCAGAAGTCGGGCTTCGCTGTCATTGACCAGCAAGACATCGACTTTGGCCAGCACTGCCGCCAGATCCTCCGGCGTGTTTTCGATCCACAAGTTCATGGTGTCCAAAGCCACCAGCTTGGGAGATTTCATGGTTTCAAGCACATGAAGCTGCAGGGCCGGGTGAATATTTGCCAGGAAGAGATAATCTGAATTCTTCCAATCTTCAGGAATTTCCGGCTGAAAATCGGCAAACACACCCAGTTCCGTAGCCAGGGTATCGCGTTCGATCATGTCTTCATGGTAGCGTCCCGACCAATGAAAACTCTTGCCGGCAACCTGCTGAATGCCGCTGATATCGGCGCCGTTGTTGGCCAGAAGTTCCAGATCCGACTGCAGGAAATCATCCCCAACAACTCCCACACACCGCACACCGCCGCGCCCAAGAGTGGCAACGGAGAAATAACTGGCACTGCCCCCAAGTTGGCGCTCACGTTTTTCCCGAGCTGTTTCAATGGTATCGTAAGCAACTGATCCAACAACCAGAATGGACATCATTAACCTTTCTCTTCCATAACTTCCGGGGCGTCAACCCCAAGCAGATCCAGAACCACCCGCAGCACATGGCGCGTCATCAGGCTGAGTTGCAGCCGACATTGCGCCAACTCCGGTTGGTCCTCCATGATTTTCAGAACTTTGCACTGATGGTAGAACTTATGATAAAGCTCTGCCACTTCATAAATATAACCCGTCAGCCGGTGAGGTTCCCGGGACTGGGCCGCTGAGACAATTACCAGGGGTAACCGAATCAGCTCCGCCACCAAATTCCATTCGGTTTCATCCTGAAGGTGGGCCAGAGACTTTTCCGAAAGTTCCCTGGTGGCCATGCCCGCCTCTTCAGCTTTGGAGAGAAGCGAGCAAATACGCGCGTGAGCATACTTCACATAGTACACCGGATTGTCGGCCGACTGTTCCTTGGCCAGATCCAGATCAAAATCCAGATGGCTGTTGGGTTTGCGGGTCAGAAAGATGTATTTGGCAACATCGGCACCCACGTCCTCCATCAGGGCGTCCATGGTCACGAACTGACCCTGTCGTTTGGACATGTTGATGGGCCGGCCTTCTTCAATGAACGTGACCTGTTGCAAAATCTGTACTTCCAGCCAACCAGGACTGATGTCCAGGGCCTCCATGGCTCCTTGCATGCGGGCAATGTAGCCGTGATGATCGGGACCCCAGAAATCGATGGCCCGTTCAAAACCCCGTTGGTATTTGTGATAGTGGTAGGCAATGTCAGCCAGGAAATATGTGGGGTTGCCATCAGCGCGCACCACCACACGGTCCTTTTCATCACCAAAATCAGAAGAGCGGAACCAGACGGCACCATCTTCCTCGTAAATGGTGTCCAGCTTTTTCAACCTCTCAAGAGCTCTTTCGATGCGCTTGGTCTCATGCAGTTCGCTTTCGAAGTACCAGGTCTGGAAACGCAAACCAAAACGGCGGCAGGTTTCACGCTGCCAGCTGAGTATTTTCATGAGGGCATATTTGCTGAAGCTGCGCACCGACTCTTCTTCGGGCATCTTGCGCCAATCTTCGGCGTTGCCTTCGGGAGGATTGACGCGCTGGAAACTTTCATCGTCGAAAGCCTTGGAGGCATTTTGGATGGTTTGGGTGTCCTGCTCCATAAGCTCGGCAGCCATGATTTCCAGATACCGGCCCTGGTAACCGCCTTCCGGAAATTCACATTCTTCGCCCGCGAGCCGGAAATAAAAGCAGCGCAAAGAGCGACCAAGCAACGAAACCTGCCGGCCAGCATCGTTCACGTAATACTCCGCATGTGCGTCGTAACCAACTGCGTCCAACAACCTTACGAGACACATCCCAAAGGCACCCGCCCGTGCCGACACCACATTCAAGGGACCAGTGGGATTGGAGCTGATGAACTCCACATTGATGCGCTTGTCAGCCCCGGTTTTGATGGCCTGGAGAGAAATCTCAGGGTCCCACACATCCAGCAGCAGTTGAATTTTGTGTTCTTTGGCAATGCGAAAATTGATGAATCCCCGGCCGGCAATCTCCACCGATTCGATGATATCTTTGGGCAGGACGATGGCCGCTGCAATTTCCCCTGCCAATTCCCGTGGGTTCCGCTGCAGCCGGCCGCCCAGCATCAGTGCCAGGTTGGTGCTCAAATCACCGTGGCTGCGCACCCGGGGTTTCTCCAGCTCCACAGTGACATCTTCTTCAAAAATACCGTACTTCTCGACGGTTCCCAAAAGAGATGATTTCAGCAGATCTTCAAGCATCGGGTTGAATTCCTCAGCCGTTGGCGTCCGGGCCGACGCCCATATTGAAATTCACTTCAGGATGGCGAGCCTGCACAGCTTCATCCTGGTACCATTCAGGGGTCACATCCAGGCGCATGCCGTCAGCCCACAGTCTTTCAATCTGAAAATACTCCCGGGCTTCTTCCACAAAGACATGAACCACCACATCGAAATAGTCCAACAGAGACCAGCGTCCCTGGTCCTGGCCTTCAATCCCCTTGGGTTTTTGGCCAATTTCTGCCAACTGGGTGTTCACGTGGCGGGCGATGGCCTGCACCTGGGTGTTGGTTTTTCCTGATGCCACCACGAAGAAATCGCACACGTCGCTGCGGCCACGCAAATCAAGGACCAGCACATCTTCGCCCTTTTTTTCCATGATATGCCAGGCAATGCGTTCAGCCAGAGACCAGGCTGCGGTTTCATCCGGAATGGAAAATTCAATTTCTGTTGTTTCAGGAGTTTCTTCGCTCATGATTCCTCTATGTTAGTTGAGACGATTG
>JAOZJV010000879.1 GCA_029935695.1 Candidatus Krumholzibacteriia bacterium
GCCCCGATTCATTAATAGAAAAGTCGTGTCTTACCTGTTGGCATTTTCCATGGCGCTCATTCTTTGGGCCCTTTTGTATTTTTCCATCACCACCCGCTATGACCATTTTTCTGATTTTGGTGACATAGAAAATTTCTCCTTACCATCCCATCCACTTCAAAGCCATGCAGATATCGGCGACAATCAGCCGGGCATAGCCCTCAATCAATTGGGTCACACTGGTTTCTTTTGGAGCGAAGCGGCTTTTCACTATCGTACTACTTTGATGTACGCGGTAGATTGGTACCAGGATCCGAGCACTCTGAAACTGGATCGTTGGCAGCAGTACCCAGATGGTGTTGATGCCTGGTCCGACTATTCCCTGCTGATGGAGCCCGTCCTGGGCTCTCTTTACCGATGGTTTGCCGGGGATTCCCAGACGCTGATTCAGTTTTTAATGATCGTCCTGCCTTTGCTTCATGTCCTTTTGCTATTTCCTGTTTTCTATTTAGCCAAAATATTGAGTGGTGGTCATCGTTTCGCTTTGGTGAGCATGGCAGTTTTCTCAACTTGCTCTCTGGCTTTTTCTCCCTTGCTCAGTTCGTTCTACGTGAAGGAAACATTCAGCTGGCTGCTGTTTTCACTCTTCCTGATTGGTCATTTCTCATACCTTCGCTCTGGACAAAGGAGATGGTTGGGTGTTGGCGCCATTGGCCTTTTCTTCTTTGTAATCAGCTGGCATCTGGCGCAGTTTCTGGTTATTCCCGTCATGCTTGTTGGGGCGCTGTGTCAGGCCGGTTGGGGGGAAACGCTGGTTGGCCAGTCGGTGGTAGTGCTGGGTTTTGGTAAGAGAACAATGCGGGTCCGCTCGTCCATTGCCCAACCTCTGCTGTACTGGTTGGTTCTGCTGTTGGCCGGATGTTTTCCCTGGTTATGGGAGCGGGGATTTATTGTCAGCACGCCGTCGCTGTTGGTCTTGTTGTGGGTGGCCGCTGCTGTTTTTTCCGAATCCCGGCCATCCCAACAACAATCCCCAAAAATTTCCCTGATACCCTTGCTGCTAGTCAGTGCGACAGCGGTGGGACTTGTTGTATTCACCAGCGGTCTCGGGGGCGATTATGCCCACGTGGGAGGTTTATTGTGGTCTCGCTTGATGCATGGGTTCCAAAAACCCATGGATCCCAATGAGCTGCCTTTCGCCATGCGTGTTTTCTGGGTGGCTCCATTTTCTTCACCCCGGTGGCAGGCTCTTCAGGCTGGCCTGGGGCTCAATGGCCTTCTGTTGGTTGTGGCAACCCTTTGGGCCTTTGTCAGATCTTTCCGCAGTGGATTATCAATCTTTGAAAAATCATTCATCTGGTGCGCAGTGTTGTATTTTTCAGCCTTTTTGCTGGTTGAACGACTTGCTCCGGTCTTTATCTTCTTTGGTTCTGTAGCTGTGGCCTATT
>JAOZJV010000326.1:0-2190 GCA_029935695.1 Candidatus Krumholzibacteriia bacterium
TGGTGATCCTGGTGGATGCCCACCCTCGCCACCAGTGGTTACGAGGGGTAATACAAAAACGATTGCGCGAGGAACTGGCCAAGATCCAAGTAACTGTCAATGAAGAGAAGACACATGTGGTTGATCTTAGCAAAGGGGAAAGTTGCGGATTTCTGGGTTTTGAGTTTCGACGAATACGCAGCCGGTCAGGTAAGTGGATGCCATTGAGGACTCCGCTTCCCAAGGCTCGGTTATCGTTGCTTCGTCGACTCAAGGAACTCTTCCGTCGTTCCCGGTCCCAGCCGACAGGAGGGTTAATCAAAATGCTTAACCCGATTCTGCGCGGATGGGTCCAGTACTTTGCGATTGGTCACTCAAGTCAATGCTTTTCGTTTGTCAGAGACTGGGTTGAAAAGAAGATACGGCGACATCTGAACCGGGCTCGATTGCGCCCAGGCTTCGGTTGGCAGCGGTGGAGTAGGCAATGGATTTACAACGGCCTCGGACTGTTTAATGATTACGAGGTCCGGCGCAATAGTGCCTAGCTGAAAGCGGCCCCAGCTTGATAGGCCCCATAAATCTTGGTACGAAGCGTACAGGAACGCGTAGTGCGGGAAATCCGCACGCTGCGTGTGAAGTGGCGGGGATTGGAAACGGAATCACGGACGACCCTACCCGGGCACGAAGGGGGAAACCCCGGATACAGACAAGGGGAGTCCTGCGGGTTACCGCGCCAGTCCTCGACCCTACCAGCGGGGCCCGGGAAGTCGATTGATTTCCAGGACCCCGCTCTACAGAATAAATATTACCGCACCAACATAATTTTCATTTTTTCCTCTTTGCATGGCGTTTTCAACTGAACAAAATAGCTTCCCGAAGCAACACCTTGTCCGGCTGAATCCTGTCCGTTCCAGACAATTTCCTGGGGCCCGGCTGTGAACAACCGGTCTTCAAGGACCACCACTTGCCGTCCGGCCAGATCATACACCGCAACTGTTCCCTGTTCGTCCTGTCCGATGTTGAATTTGATGATGGTTGCCGGGTTGAAAGGATTGGGATAGTTGCCAACCAGACGAGTTTGCTGGATATCATGTTCAGGTGTGGCGGATAAAGGAAGGCTCAGTACCACATCGCCGTAACCACTGATTCGCTTGATGGTCAGATACGTGGTCATTCCCGGTGGTGGTGAAAATACAATGTTTTCATCATCGCCTTCGTTGGGGTTGGTGCTGCTGGCCATGAGAATCGGATTGCCATCGGAGAAGGTATTGGCCATGTAAATGTAGATGTCTGCATCGAGAGTGGAGGGAACCGACATGCTAATCTCGAGTGTTTCATATTCGGGATTCAAAGTGGCGGCCCAGCAACGACGATCCGCAGGCTCATCCCCGAAAGAGATGGAGGCGGGCGAAAGACCGTCATTGGGGAATTCCAGCAGGACGGATTCCACGGCGGCGTCGGCATTGATCATGCCATAACCTTCATAATTATCTCTGTCGCCACGGTTGAGCTCGGGGTTCACTCCTGCATTGTAATTGCGGGGAAGATTGGTCTCGGTGGCGGTCATCAGGATAATACTTTTAACCAGCAGGGCGTCGGTCATGGTGTAGCCCCACACATAACCCTGGGATTCCATGGCCTGGATGACCAAAGCGGCCAGGCCGGTCACATGGGGAGCGGAAAAGGAGGTCCCGAAATTTTCATAATAATCGTTGGGAGATGGGTCAGGAAAATCCTGGGTGAGCCCTCCGCATTCGTTGAGGTTGGAATCGGCTGCGTAGACCATCAGCCCGAGGGAAAAATCATCAGTCACCCAATCACCTCCGGGTGCCAGAACATCCGGCTTGGAGTAGCCCATGGGCCCCATGCATGAGTAGTGGGTCAGGTGTCCAAAATCATCCACTGCTCCCACCGTGATGGCCTTGGGTGATAGTGCCGGATCACCAATGGCAAGACCATATTCAAAGGCGTTTCCAGCGGCAAGACACAGCACGGTTCCTGCACTGACCAAACCATCGGCAGCATTTCGCATGGCGGAATTGGGGCCGAATGTCCCGGCGCTGCAGTTGGCCACTTTCAAGTTGATTTGATCGTTGGATGCAGCAAAAGAGTCGCAAGCAGCAATGAATGCAGAGGCGAATCCAGTGCCGTTTGCCTGCCAGTTCATGATTTTTGCCACAGCCAGCCGGCAATCTGGAGCCATTCCCGTCA
>JAOZJV010000326.1:2200-4784 GCA_029935695.1 Candidatus Krumholzibacteriia bacterium
ACCCGTCATGAGATTAAAACCATCATCCCGTTGTTGGTATGGTATTTCCAGTTGCATGGAATAGAAATAGTTACCCGCACCGCCGGGGAACCCCAGTCTGGCTGTATTCATTCCTGTGCTTTCGATGTTCCAGAGATCAAAAGCAGGTGATGAAGCCGAGCAATTGGGACCCTGCATGGGGCCGCCGGGCAGACCAAATTCAACACATGCCTGGTCTTCTGTTCTCAGCCAGGATGTGGTGGTGGTCATGGTGCCATCGCCGATAGTGGGAACATTAAAGGGGATGGTCCAGCCTGAGTAATGCATTTCCCTACAGTCAGTGATGACGATGGATGTTAGGGGATCGTTGCCATGGACTGCTCCGGTGCCGCAGGCAATGCTCGCCACGCAAGTGCCATGGCCATGCCGGTCCACTGGTTCGGGTTCGCCCTCAGTGTGAAAATCATGCCAGAAGTCCAACTTGCCGGCCAGATCCGGATGGGTGATGTCGATCCCGGTATCCAGAATTCCGATGGTGGTGCCGGCGTCACCGGTCAGTCCGTACCCATTGTCCATGTCCCACACCAAAGGCCGGGCCCTGGTCTGGGGCACCGTGGTGTCCATCATGAGTGTAATGGCGGCATCGATTTCAATCAGGCATAAACTGTTGTCCCAGGCTCCGGCCATATCGCTGATTCTGTTGGCGGGGATTTTGGCTGCATATCCAAAGATGGCGTGGGTGAAACGATGGGTGATGGTTCCGCCATGCTCTTTGATGAGGTCGCTGTTGTTGCTTGTTGGGGGGGAATAAAGGGTGATCACAATGCGCATTTCCTGTGTCGTGAGGCCCTTGGACGATAAAACGGCCAGGGAATCTTCCAGGGAATTGGCCAGGTGATTCATGTTGTGGTCGAATTCGGCTTGGATGTTGGGGGACGGTGCTGCAAGGACAGGGGTCGTTAGCAGAAGTAGAGTCAAGCTTAGGGCATATACTAATTTAAACATTGGAATCTCCCTTTGGTTCACCGTAGGAATGAAGGATACCATACATAGTCAATGCGAAATTTGATGGGGGAATCCATCAAAGAATTCAGTATTTGTGTTTCTTGAGATTTATGGGATAGTCAGCTGGGGGTTATTAAATCCAGATTAATCATGCTTTTCTCTTTTTCCAGAAGGGTCTCCTTGACTCGTAATCTTGAAAATGCAGATAAGATTTTACAGGCCGTTGATGCCCGGATGGACGGCTCTTCTGATGAACTTCTCTCCTTGCTGTACCAGGAACTCAGGGCGCTGGCCAGAAGCATGTTGGCTCAGTATCCCTCCGGACAAACTCTCCAGGCAACAGCACTGGTTCACGAAGCCTACCTCAGGCTGGGACCCCAGGCAGATTCCTGCTGGGATGGGCGGGCCCATTATTTCGGCGCCGCGGCCCGTGCCATGCGCCGGATCCTGGTAGAGCAAGCGCGGCGAAAAAAAGCAGTTAAACACGGCGGAGATCTTCAGCGCATTGTGGTGGAACCCGAAAACCTCGGTTTACCCCAGATGGATCTCGATTTTCTGGTCCTCGATCAAGTTCTTGAGGAATTACAGTTGCATGACGAGCGCAAGGCCGAAGTTTTTTTGCTGAAGTTCCTGACGGTCATGACCAATCAGGAAACGGCCGATGCGCTGGGGGTTTCGGTGCCTACTATTGAAAGAGACTGGCGTTTTGCCAAGGCTTTCATAATGGCCCGGATGGAGGATACCTCCTCCGATGAACACGGAGATTCCCATGGATCCTGAACTCTATATCAAGGTGGAATCCCTTTTTCACGAAGCGCTGGGGCTCTCTTCGGACCAGCGTGAAGCCTTCCTTGATGAGAAATGTTCCGGGAACCCTGAGTTGCGCTCTCTTGTGGCCCGCATGCTGAACCATGACATCGATTCGGGAAAATTGTTCGAACCCCAGGATTCGCCTTCTGCGCAATTGACCACCGGCAACCGAATCGGGCGTTACGAGATCATCCGGTCTCTTGGGCGAGGAGGTATGGGCCAGGTCTTTCTTGCCCGTCAAGACCAGCCTCAGCGCGAGGTGGCCCTGAAAGTCCTGCGTATGGATCTCGCCGACAATAACCTGAGCCGGCGATTTCGTCAGGAAGCGGAAATTATGGGCCGCCTGAGTCATCCAGGGATCGCCCAGGTCTATGAGGCCGGGACCACCGATGAAGGATACTCCTACTTTGCCATGGAATACGCTCCTGGATTGCAACTGGGGCAGTATGCCCAGAAGCATAAGCTCTCCCTGCAGGAAAAACTGGAGCTGGCTCGACAGATCTGCTTTGCCGTTCACCATGCCCACGAGCAGGGTGTCATCCACCGGGACCTGAAACCATCGAATATCATGGTGGTGGAACGGGAACCGGGAGAACTCCGGATCAAGGTTCTTGATTTTGGAGTGGCCCGGGCAATAGGCCGTGAGGGTCTCGACGTCACGATGCACACCGTTGCCGGCCAATTGGTGGGCACCCTGGCCTACATGAGTCCGGAACAGATCGCCGGACACCAGGAAGACCTCGACAGGCGGGCGGATGTTTATCAGCTGGGGGTGATCCTGTACGAGTTT
>JAOZJV010000327.1 GCA_029935695.1 Candidatus Krumholzibacteriia bacterium
CGATCTGGTGATCTACCTGCAGGCTCGCACCGATGTGCTTCTGCAACGTATTAACTGGCGCGGTCGTACCTTTGAACAGAATATGGATTCTGGTTATCTGGATGCGCTCAACGGGGCTTACAGTTATTTTTTCCATCATTACAAGGACGCGCCTCTGTTGGTGGTCAATACCGACAACATGGATTTTGTGAACGTACCCAAGGATTTTGATCTGTTGTTTGAACAGATGGGCGAAGAATTCACCGGCACCCATTATTTTGCACCCAATTCCCGGGGTGGCATTTAAATCAACCCGGAATAGAAAGGCCCCTCATGCAGAGGTCGGACAAACCCCTGACTCTCAGAGTTTTTTCCCGCAACAAGCGGCAAGGTAAGAAACTGGCCGTGGTGACGGCTTACGATCTGACCAGCGCCCTGATTGTCTCTGCCGGTGGTGCCGACGCCATCCTGGTGGGAGACTCTCTGGGCATGGTGATTCTGGGTCACGAAAACACCCTGCCGGTGACCATGGATGACATGGTGCATCATTGCCGCGCCGTCGTCCGGGCCAAACCCCGGATACCTGTAATCGCCGACCTTCCTTACGGCAGCTTTCATGTCTCGCCCGAAGACACGGTTCGCAACGCCCTGCGCCTGGTCAAGGAAGCCGGTGTCAATGCCGTGAAGGTGGAAGGCGGACGCCATCGCCTGGAAGTCATCGAAGCTCTTTTGAAGGCAGAAATTCCTGTCATGGGCCATCTGGGCCTGACGCCGCAGTCGGTGAACCGCCTGGGTGGGTACCGGGTGCAGGGTCGTGGCAAAAAAGCCGCCGCCCGCATGGTGGATGAAGCCCGGCTGTTGGCCGATACCGGATGTTTTTCCCTGGTGCTGGAATGTGTGCCCAGTGATCTGGCCACAGAAATCAGCCAAAGCATCAAAATCCCCACCATTGGCATTGGCGCCGGTGCCGGGTGCGATGGGCAGGTTCTGGTTTTCCACGACATGCTTGGTCTCTTTGATGGTTTAAGCCCCAAATTTGTCAAACAGTATGCCAACCTCGGAGAGCAGGCCTGCCAGAGCATCGCCACTTTTGTGGATGAAGTGCGGCAAGGTGTTTTCCCCGGTCCGGAACATGGGTACGAAACGGATAGTGCCGAGAGTTCTTCCCCCAAGGATGATGGTTCGGGTTATCTGGCCGGTGTGGAAAACGGGAAGGCCTGAATTTGAAACTCTGGCACACCCGGGATGATCTCCAGGCCCTGCAAAGCCTCCGCAAAGACGGACCGCTGGTGTTGGTTCCCACCATGGGTGCCCTGCACGAGGGTCATCTTGACCTGGTGCGGCTTGGGTCCGAGCTGGGCCAGGTGGTGGTCACCGTGTTCGTCAATCCCACCCAATTTGGACCCAACGAAGATTTCAGTTCTTACCCGCGCACCCTCGAGAGTGACCTTGAGCTGCTTTCAAAGCTGCCGGTATCGGGTGTTTTTGCCCCGGCAACAAAAGAAATTTACGGCAGTGATCTGGAAGTGACCGTGCAGCCGGGAAACCGGGGCATGGGATTGTGCGGGGGAGACCGTCCCGGACACTTTGCCGGAGTGCTGACGGTGGTGGCCAAGCTTTTTGGCCTGACCCAGCCTGATGTGGCCATCTTTGGTCGCAAGGATGCCCAACAATGTCTGGTCATCGGACAGATGGTGGAAGATCTGAAAATGCCCATCCAGTTGGTGGACGCGCCCACCCGCCGGGAGACCGATGGTTTGGCCATGTCCTCCCGTAACCGGTACCTGTCTGCAGACCAGCGGCGCCAGGCCCTGTGTCTTTCGCGAGCTCTTTCCGCCGGAAAGCAAAGCATGGAAAATGGCTGCCGCAGCAGGGCCGAAGTTCAACAAACTATTCTGGACATTCTTCAGGATGCTGACCAGGTGGAATACGCCGAAGTGCGCCAGGTGCCTGATCTCGGCAAAAACGAAATTTTAGCCGGAAAAATCCTGCTGGCAGTGGCTGCCAGGGTGGGACCAGCCCGTTTGATTGATAATTTTGTTCTTCAAATCAACGACAAACAGGTGACCGACAGTTATTTGCTGGGCACCGGGAGGAAATCATGACTAAGACCATCGATGCAGTTATTCTGGCCGCCGGTAAAGGCACCCGCATGAAGTCCGATTTACCCAAGGTTCTGCACGAGTTGGCAGGCCGACCACTTCTGGATCATGTGCTGGATACTTCCGCTGCTGCCGGCATCGACCGCATGGTCGTGGTGGTGGGGCACAAGGCTTCCCTGGTTGAAGAAACCTGTTCGCGCCCGGGCATTGAGTTTGTTATTCAGGAGCCACAGCTGGGAACCGGTCATGCCGTTCAGCAGGCTGTGCCCGCTCTGCGCGCCGGAGGGTACTGCGTGGTCCTGGCCGGTGATGTGCCTCTGTTGCGCACCGAAACTTTGCGCCGCCTGGTCGAAGGCACCATCTCATCCGGTGCATCAGCCGTGGTCTTGACCTGCGTTGTGGATGACGCCGCCGCCTATGGTCGCATCATCAAGGATGATCAGGGAAGAGTGCTGAAAATTGTCGAAGCGGTGGACGCCACACCCGAAGAATTGGCTGTGGGCGAATACAACACAGGTGTTTTCTGCTATCAGACCGAGAAGCTGATCGAAGCGCTGGGCAACCTGAAAACAGACAACAAACAGGGCGAGTATTACCTGACCGATACGGTGGCCTGGCTGGTGCAGCAGGGGCAACCCGTGGAGGCAGTCATCACCGAAGATCCCGATGAAGTGATCGGCATCAACACCGTGGACGAACTGGCCGGCGCGGCGCAACTTCTGGCCAAGCGCAACGGCTGAGAAAAAGGATGAGGTGAAGGCATGGACCGGCTTTGCACTCCCTGGAGGTTTGACTACGTGACAGGCAAGGAAAAAGAAGAAGGTTGTGTATTCTGCAACCGCCTGGATTGTGATCCGCGAGAGCACTATGTGCTGCACCGCGCTCAACACTGGTATCTGATGATGAATCTTTATCCCTACAACAGTGGTCACATGCTGTTGATCAGCAATCGGCACCAACCCATGATCGGCCAGTGCACTGCCGAAGAATTGGCCGAGCTGGGGCCTCTTCTGCAAGTTATGGAAAAAACCCTCACGGAGGTTTTTCAACCCGACGGCATCAACAGCGGATACAACGGCGGGCAAAGTGCCGGTGCCGGCATTCCCGAGCACTTGCATCTGCACATGTTGCCGCGCTGGGCTGGGGACACCAACTTCATGAGCACCATTGGTGAAACACGGGTGATGCCCCAGACTCTTGACCAGAGCTATCATTTGATTTTGCCCGTGGTGCAGCGTTTGACGGCTGAGTTGTGATGCTGAGATCTTTGAATTTCTGGCTTTTTCTAATGGTTGTTATTTGTGGGTTATCCCTGCTGCTGGCTTCGGGTGTTTCGCTGCCCCGGTGGTTTGATTCCACTGAAAATCCCAATCCAGTGGTCCAAGGCTGGGAAACCGAATCTGATCAGCAGCCCGTGCATTTGCGGATTCTCAACGGAACCGACCACAGTGGCCTGGCCAGGCAGTTCAGCCTTCTGGTGTCGGGCAAAGGATGTGTGGTGGAGGCCATCGGCAATGCTCCCGGAATCTGGCCCGAGAGTTTGCTTGTCAACCGCAGGCTGGATCATCAATCAGCAAAAGAGTTGGCCAGGAAGCTGGGAAATATGGATTTGATCAGGCAATGGGATGAACGCCTCACCGAAGATGCGGTTCTGATTCTTGGCGAGGATTTTGAATTGGTGAAGGAAGCTTTGCTTCCCTGAGGCGGGGCTGTTTATAATTTCTCTTTTATTGCGATATTCTCAACAAAAGAGTGGTTTAGAGGGCGGCAGCTGGCTATAATAAGATCAGGAAATGACAATTTGATAGATGGAATCGGAAAGTTGCTTGATTCATGAAGAAATCCATGGGCACAGTGGTGCTCACTTTGACTTTAGGTGTGTTGATCGGAGCCACGGTCAGCGAAGTCATCGGCCTGTTCCTTGCTGAAGGGACAGTGGCCGAGCAACTCTTTGTCCGGTATATTTCTTTTGGACCGGATGTCGTGCATTTGAATCTGGTCATTATCGATGTGACCTTCGGTTTCCAGATTCATTTCAACCTGATGAGCGTCATCGGCGTATTTGTGGCTTCGCAAATGCTGCGTTGGTACCGCTAAATCTTCATGGAGGTTTTCATGAACCCGTTCCTGGCTTTCGGTGTCGGCGGTTTTGGCTGGCAGGAAATGATTGTGCTTCTGGTTTTGGTCCTGATCTTTTTTGGACCCAAACGGTTGCCTGAATTGGCAGAAGCTCTGGGCAAATCCCTGACCAAATTCAAATCCGCCACCCGCGAGGCTTCCGAGGAAGTCAAACGCGAACTGGATGATGTCAAACGTGACGTCGAGGAAGAGCCCAACGGCAAGTGAGGGCTCTTGCATCCGGCAGGTCGCAGGTCATCCAAGTCCGCGGGAGACACCGTTGAATCTGGCACAACTTCTGCAACAGCTTAAAGGTGAAGAAAAATTCACCAGACATGTGACCCGCTGGCAGACGCTTCCGCCCGAGCCCGCCATCAATGCTCCTTATCCCGGTCATTTGGAACCCCGGCTGGTGGACGTGATGCGCCACCGGGGGATAGAGCAACTGTACAGTCATCAGGCTGAAGCCGTGCAGCTTGCTCATGCCGGCAAATCTTTTGTGGTGCCAACTCCCACCGCCAGCGGTAAAACCCTCTGTTATAACTTGCCGGTTCTGGACACCATTTTACGTGATG
>JAOZJV010000880.1 GCA_029935695.1 Candidatus Krumholzibacteriia bacterium
AACCAACAAATGATGGACGATGGCAGGCACTTCCCCTCTATGAACGGCCCCATGGTTTTTAAACACGCCACTCGTCGTTTTTGTGAAAGCATCAGCGAAGTTCTGGAAAAAGGCGGCTACACCATTGATGATGTGGACCTGCTGGTTCCCCACCAGGCCAACCAGCGCATCACCGACGCAGTGGGCCAGCGCATGGGCCTGTCCAGGGAAAAAGTATTTTCCAATATTTCCAAATACGGCAACACCACCGCCGCCACCATTCCCATCGCCATGGCCGAAGCCGAAGCTGAGGGTCGCCTGAAAAAAGGTGATCTCATCGTCACCGTGGCTTTTGGATCTGGATTCACCTGGGGGGCAAATCTTATTCGGTGGTAACTCGCCTGTCGCTGGTATCCATAAAAAAAGCAACGCCCCCCGGGGGACATTGCTTTTTTTATTTCCGGGTCAAAAAACCTTCTACAGTTCTTCAGCCTCTTCTTTATTTTCACTGCTCTGCAAGATGCATTTGACCTTGAAACTCAAAGACATAATGCCCACCGCCAAACGTTCATTGCGCACCGCAACGGTAGTCGGCACCTTCAGGTCCATGGGAGCAAAATTGAAAATCCCCACGATGCCGGCAGCCACCAGTCGCTCAGTGACAGCCTGGGCATGGGCCGCGGGAACAGTCAGGATGGCGATTTTAACACCCTGGTCTTTAATCACTGTTTCCATCTCATCCATGTCCTGCACCACGGAGCCACGGAAATCCAGCCCAATCAATTTGGGGTTCACATCGAAAATACCTTTGATGGGAAAACCTTGAATATCCAGATTTTGATAATTGGCCAGAGCCTGACCCAAGTGTCCCGCTCCCACAATAATCGTATGAACCGGCTCGGCAATGCCGATGATTTTTTCCAGGGCCGGCACCAGTTTTGCAACCTGATACGGGCGACCCGGACGGCTGAAACCACCGAAATAATGAAAGTCGTGCCTCAACTGGCTGGCTTTGATATCCAGAGATTCGGCCAGCTGACGAGAAGAAACATCCTCAACCCCAATAGCCTGTAACAACTTCAATTTTTCAAGATATAAAGGCAGGCGTAGGATTGTCGCATCCGGCACATCGCAGCCCTTTCTTTGCTTCCTCACGTCACGGCCTCCGGGTTCATGTTAACCATTTAACAGCATTAGCGCAATGTGTACTAGATTTGTTACCATTTTGTCAAGTCTACAATAGTTCGGCCATTGCAACTCGTCAAGCAAGAAACCTTTTTTCATCCTGAATTAAGCCGATCAGTGCTGGAAGTTTGCCCCATTTAACCCTATGTTCCACCGGTTCCGCCATTAATGTTCGGCGCTTTTCAGGTGTCCGAATCCTTGACCTCGGGGCAACCCGAAAACATCAGGTGCTGCGCATGGATAAATCTATGACTTTGAT
>JAOZJV010000328.1 GCA_029935695.1 Candidatus Krumholzibacteriia bacterium
GCTTTTTTATGTCTATTTCCCAGGGCCGATGACCACTTCAAACCGGCTTTCCGGAGTGATGAATTTTTTCGCCACATCCAGCACCATGGCGGGAGTGCATTGCTCAATGGAGCTGACAACATTGGTCAGATCGTTGGCATCCCGGCCATACAGACGGTCTCGGGCGGTGCGGCTGACCCGGGCGGAATTGGCCTGGGAGCTGATGAGCAAATTGCCCAGCAACTGAGCCCGGGCCATTTCGAACTCATCGGTGCCAACTTCCTTGATGGTCATTTCGCCCAGAACTTTCAGCATGGCTTCGCGGGCGTCGGTCTCCGTGTCAGGCGACGTCAAAACATAGGACAGGAACATACCCTGGCCATAACCCGCCGTGCTCAGGGTGCCGGTGTTGTAGCACAGGGAATTCTGATTTCTCAGGTATTCAAACAAGCGGCCGGCCTGTCCATTGAGGACTTCCTTGAACATCATCAGGGCGGTGCGGTCCTGGTCCACATCCATGGGGCCGGGCCAGGCTGTCAGCACGATGCTCTGGTTCTGCTGCCGGTCGATACGCTCAGAAATCACTCCGCTGGCCAGTTTTGCAGGTCCGATCTCAGGTGTGGCCGCAGCTTCGGCAGCCTGCAATGGCTGAAGCATGGTCTCCAGTCGTTTGAGCAAGTCGTCGGTGTCGAAACTGCCGGAGGCAGTGATCTGCAAATTGCCGGTGACCCAGTTGGCATTGTGCTGATCCAGCAGCATATCCCGGGTCAGCAAGGGCAGACTTTCGATGGTGCCGGCCAATGGGCGGCCATAAGGATGGTCTCCATAAATCAGTTCCCGCAACTTCACTGCCGCTGCCTGGAATGGGCTGTCCTGCAGGGCTGCCAGCTGCTCCTGGGCCAGCCGGCGTTCCTGTTCGATTTCCTGTGGAGGAAAAGACGGGGCGTTGATCAGGCGGCCGGTGAAATCAAGGGCCAGATCCATGCGGTCGCTCAGGGCGCTGATGAAAAGTCCGGTGAAGTCCCGGTCCGTGCGGGGGGCAATGCTGGCGCCATCGCCTTCCAGGGCTTCAAAAATATCTTCCGATTTGAGTTGGCCGGTGCCTTTGATTTGCACCATCTGAGTCAGAGTGGATAAACCACAGCTCTGGGCCGTTTCCCGGGTGGACCCGCCACCGGTGGTCATGGCCATGGTCATGATGGGCAGGGCCGCATCCCGGCGGAGACAAACTTCGGTGCCTCCTTTGAGATGATGGATTTCGAAAGGCTGATCCGTAGTGGCTGTTTTTGAACTGCCTTTGCCGGGTGTCTGCACGGTGATGGTGCGGATTTTTTCATCAACATCACTGGAATTCAGAATACCATCCAACAGGCTCTGCAACTGGTCGGGATCCTGAGGAATACCAAAGGCGGCCGCATCGGTTCCTTCTGGCAGATAGATGACGCCGCTCAATTCGTTGAGCCTGAAATACTGGCGGCAGAAAGCAGCCACATCGTCCGAAGTGACGGCAGCCACCTGCTCCGGAAAATTGAAAGCCGCCGCCAGGTCGCCCATGACCTCGTTGTGTCCCAGAGTGGTGGCCTGTCCCTGAACCGTTTCTTCGCCAAAGAGGAAACTGCGGTTAACCCTGATACGGGCCCGCTCCAGTTCCTTTTCCGTGCAACCGTTTTGGGCCAGGTCGCTGAAGATGGAGGCCACGGCTTTGATGGCTTCGGGCAATCGGGTGGGATCGGTTTCCAGATCCACCAGCATGGCCCCTTCCCGGGGGCCTGTTTCGGTCATGAAGGCGTAGTCATCCACCAGTTTCAGCTCTTCCTGAATCTGGCGGTGAAGACGGCAGCTGCGGCCATCGTTCAAAACCCTGCGGGCAACACTGAGAATGGCCGATTGGTTGTCTTTTTCACCGGGGCCGCGGAAAATAAGTTTGGCGTAGGCCCGTTGAATGTCTCCATACTCCACGCGCAGGCGGCAGTGGTCGTGACCGGGCTCCGTGACAGGGGTATGCACCAGGCTGATTTCAGGATCCAGCTCGCCTTCAGGGCTGCGGGCAGGCCCAAATTTCTCCAGCACCAGGTCAAAGGTCTGCTGCGGATCAACATCTCCGCAAATGACCACCGTCATGTTGTCGGGTCGGTAGGATGAATGCCAAAAGGCCAGGATGTCTTCCCGGCTGCGCTCCATCAGGTTTTCATCCTGACCGCCAATGGGATTGCTGTACGGACTGTTGTCGAACGCCAATTCCATGCCCCAGCGCCAGGTCACACCAAAACCGAAAGGGATGTCGTCGTACATGTGGTTTTCGTGGACCAGAACCTGGCGCTCGGCGTCCAGGCTTTCCGGCTCAAAGCTGGAATTGAACAAGGCATCGGCGAGGATGTCAACGGCCTGGCCCAGGCCACTGGCGGGGGAGGTGATGTGGTAATTAGTTGTTTCGTAACCGGTTCCGGCATTGGTGCTGCCGCCGATGATGGCCACTTCCTTGGCAAAATCACCCTCGTCACGTTTTTCGGTGCCTTTGAAGAGCATGTGCTCGATCCCATGGGACCATCCCCGCAATTTCAAGGGCTCGCGATTCGAACCCACCTTCACCCAGGCGTTGCAGATGGCTACGGCCGTGCGGTGGTCTTCCTTGATGATCACTTTCAGTCCGTTGGGCAATACGGCCAAATGCAGTCCGGCGCTCAGGTCACTGGGGTGCAGGGCACCATCGGGATTGAACAGGTCGGCCATCAGCTCTCTTTTCAGTTGGAGTTCCGGATCATTATCGCCCGGTTGGGGCGTTTGTAAATCCCTATCTCCAATGACTGAGGTTGACTCTGGAATAAACAGAGGCCAGTTTTCGAATAACACCATTTTTCACACCATGGAGCTTGAATAAATGACCACCCAAAGCCCGCCCGAGGGCTACAGCCGCCTGCGCCGGCAGCTTTTTCGGCTGATCGAACGCTTCACCCCTGACGAGACCACCATCATGGTGGTTGTTGCGGCGTTGGTGGGATTAATCGGTGGCTTTGGAGCCATTCTTTTCCGCTGGCTTGTGGATCTGTTCCAGGGCCTGGCCATCGGTCACGGGGAACACACCGTGGCATTGGTGGAGCCTTTGCCCATCTGGATGAAAATTCTGCTGCCGGTGGTCGGTGGTCTCATTGTGGGGCCATTGGTGCATTTTGGCGCCCGGGAGGCCAAGGGTCATGGGGTGCCCGAGGTCATGGGGGCCATGATCTTTAAAAAAGGTATCATCAGGCCAGTTGTGGCAGCGGTAAAAATTGTCGCCAGCGCTCTGACCATTGCTTTCGGTGGTTCTGTGGGCCGTGAAGGTCCCATTGTGCAGATTGGCGCGGCCATGGGCAGCACCCTGGGCCAATGGTTGAGGTTCTCGCCCCAGAGGTTGCGCACGCTCATCGGTTGCGGGGCCGCAGCAGGCATCGCCGCTACTTTTAACGCGCCCATCGCCGGAGTGTTCTTTGCCCTGGAAATCCTCATGCGGGATTTTGCCGTGCGCACCTTCAGTCCCGTCATTGTTGCCAGTGTGGTGGCCACCGCCGTCAGCCGTGAATTTCTAGGCGATACTCCTGCCTTCCCGGTGCCGGGTTTTGTGATTCATGGCGCCAGCGAATTGCCCTTCTATATCATCCTGGGATTGCTGGTGGGTCTGGTGGGCGTGGTCTATGTGCGCACTCTGTATGCTTCCGAAGATGTTTTCGAGCGGCTCCCGGTGCCCGAGTGGATCAAGCCCGCCATCGGTGGCCTGGGTTTGGGCCTGCTCTTTATTCTCTTTCCTCAGGTTTACGGAGTTGGCTATGACTCCATGGTCCAGGCTCTGGACGGCGGCATGGTCTGGCAGCTCATGGCCCTGCTGGTGCTGGTCAAGCTGGTGGCGGTGAACCTGACCTTGGGCTCTGGGTTTTCCGGCGGTATTTTTGCGCCGGCCCTGTTTCTTGGGGGCATGCTGGGTGGGGCGTTCGGCTCTTTGCTGCAAATGGTTAATCCCGCGTCGGTGGAATCGGTGGGGGCTTTTGCCATGGTGGGCATGGCCGCCATGGTGGGCGCGGTCACTGGTGGTCCTTTGACTGCCATCCTTATCCTTTTTGAGATGACCGGAGAATACCACGTCATGCTGCCGTTGATGCTCGCCAGTATTGGTGCTGCTCTGGTGTACCGCAGCCTTATGAAAGACAGCATTTTTACCCTGAAGTTCAGCCGTGACGGCAGCCAGCTGGAGTTTGGCCGGGAGAGTGCCCTGCTGCGGGATCACCATGTGCAGGATATCATGGAAGTGGGCCCCCACACCATCAGCCTGCGCGATGATTTCAACCACATCCTGAACCTCTTCCTCTCCAACGACAATGAACACTATTATGTGGTGGATGATGACGGCATGCTCGCGGGCCTCCTCTGCATCAATGATGTGAAAGGCCTGCTGCACCAGAAGAATCTGGGCCGGGTTCTCATCGCCGGTGATATTATCAGCCAGGTGCCCCATGTGGTGGCGCGGCAGGATAATCTGGAAGATTGTCTGCTGGCGCTGGGTCATGAAGACAGTGTGGATTTACCCGTCATCTACAACCGGGACCATCCGGTGCTGGTGGGCACGGTTTCCCGGCGGTCCATTCTGGAGGTGTACAACCGGGTGGTGTTGCATCATCAGGATATGGGCATTCACCTGGTCACCGGTGAGGGCCGCCTGCATGATTGTGTGGAACTGCCCGAGACCTACAAGGTGCAGATGCTGCAACCACCGGAAAGTTGGTATGGCCTTTCCCTGAAAG
>JAOZJV010000881.1 GCA_029935695.1 Candidatus Krumholzibacteriia bacterium
TATCTCCAGGGTCGACTTGGCGGAGTTCCAAATATTCTGGCTGGAAGCCACATGGCTCCCACCCCCGCGGATTTCACTGGAGGCAATAATGAAGCGTAAGAGCCGGTATCATATCGCTGTAAGTAATCCGCAATTTGAGTATTGGCTTCTTCTCCATTTTGAAGACAATTCTACAAACTGAAACAAATGAGAAAGCACGGTTGCTCATCCCCCTCCCCTCCTATAAAATAAATCCGATATCAAAATTCTAATTCCTCATCAGTTTCTAAAAAGGATCCCATGAAATTCACTCTGGAAATGATCGACCGTGCCCAAGGATGCTTCCTGGGACAATTGACCGGCGACTCCCTTGGCAGCCTAGTGGAATTTCACTCTCCTGAAGCAATTGCAGAACTATTCCCCAACGGAGTTCGCAAGCTGATCAACGGCGGTGTTTATGGGACACTGGCCGGTCAGCCTACCGACGATTCTGAAATGGCATTGATGTTGGCCCGCTCTCTGGTTGAAGAAGGTCGCTATGTTCCTAAAAAGGTCAACAAATCCTACCTCTACTGGCTTAATTCGGACCCATTTGATTTAGGGGGCACCATCGCAAGTTCATTGTCCGGTTCGCCTAATCCCACAAGCCAGGCCAATGGGGCCCTCATGCGCATCAGTCCGCTGGGAATATTTGGAGCGGGTAAAAATCTCAGAAAAGTTGCCACCATGGCCCGCACCGATGCAGCTCTCACCCACGTTCACCCTGTTTGTCAGGATGTGAATGCTCTTTTTGCCATGGCCATTGCATGGTCTATTGAAAAAGGTCCTGAGCCCGCAGTCCTTTTTTCAGAAATTACAAAATGGGCCCAGAACATGAATGCGGACGAATCTATTATCTCGGTAATTACCGCAGCCGAAACTGAACTACCATCTGATTTCATGACTCAGCAGGGATGGGTGTTGAAAGCTTTTCAGAATGCACTATACCAGCTTTTGCATGCTGAGAATCTGAAAGAAGCGATTGTAGATACCGTTGGCCGCGGTGGCGACACCGATACTAATGCAGCCATTTGTGGTGCGCTTCTGGGTGCAGTTTATGGCCGTAAGGAAATTCCAGCGCAGTGGGAAGAATGTGTGCTCAATTGCCGGCCAAATATTGCGGACAAAGAGGTTCCAAAACCGAGACCTAAGGTTTTCTGGCCGGTTGATGTTTTGGATCTGGTGAAGGGGTTGTTGGGGTAAGATTCTGGTTGGATTTTTGTTTGGAGGTTTGCTTGCATGGGAAAATCATATATCGATCCTGAAACCGGTTTGAAAGTAACTGTTGAGCATGTTGGTAAAAACAAAGACGGAAATGAAGAAATTGACGAATCCATTACCGATGTTGAAACCGGGCAAACATATCGACGACGACGAGAAGTAAATTCCCCCGCTTCCA
>JAOZJV010000329.1 GCA_029935695.1 Candidatus Krumholzibacteriia bacterium
ATCGGGCCAGGAGGCTCTCGACCAGGCCCAGCAGGAATCTTTTGATGTGGTTTTGACGGATATGCGCATGGAACCTGTCGATGGCATGGCCGTCATTGCCGGGGTCAAAGAGTGCAGCCCGGATACGGAAATCATCGTGCTGACGGCTTATGAAGAGTTGGAAACAGCTGTGGCCGCCATGCAGGCCGGGGCCTGCCATTATATGACCAAGCCCATCAATTTCAATGACGTGGCGGCCATGGTGGAAAAATACGCCAGGGTTCGGCAGCTGACCCGGGAGAACCGGAACCTCAAGCAGGCTGTGGCGGTGCTCAATGCCGGGGACAACATGATCGGCGAGGCCGAAGCCACAAAATCTTTGCGGGAAATGATTGCCCGGGTGGCCCCATCCGAGGCTACGGTTTTGATTCGCGGGGAAAGCGGCACGGGCAAGGAAGTCACTGCCCGGGCCGTGCACGCGGCCAGCACCCGCTCAGAGGGGCCTTTTGTGGCCGTGAACTGCGCGGCCATCACTGAGAGCCTTCTCGAAAGTGAACTTTTCGGCTACCGGAAAGGTGCTTTCACCGGCGCCGACCATGACCGTGACGGTTTGTTTGAAGCTGCCCGCGGAGGCACTCTCTTTCTCGATGAAATTGGTGAGGCATCGCTGGCGGTGCAGGCCAAGTTGCTGCGCGTTTTGGAAGAGAGGAAGATCAACCGGGTGGGTGATCCCCAGGAAACAGATGTGGATGTGCGTATCCTCACCGCCACCAACCGACCTCTTGAAGATTCCATCGAAGATAAATCTTTTCGTGAAGACCTGTATTACCGTCTGCTGGTTTTTCCTCTGGATGTGCCTCCGCTGCGCGAGCGCACCGATGATATTGCTCTGCTGGCCAGTCACTTCATGCAAAAGCTGGGTCGTCGCCAGACTAAACTGCCTTCGCGCACCATTGCCCGCTTGCGGAGTTATCCCTGGCCGGGCAATGTTCGAGAGCTGCGCAATCTCATCGAGCGTGCCCACATCCTGGCAGGTGGGGAAAATATTGGTGATGAACATGTGATGTTGAATGCAGGCTTTGGCCCAGGCAGCTCTGCAGATGAACAGGTGGGCAAGGACCTGGATCTGGACAACAACGCAAGACGCCTGATCCGGGCGGCCCTGGACAGGGCTGCCGGTAACAAAAGCCAGGCAGCTGAGATGCTTGGAATCACCCGCCGAACCCTCTATTCCCGCCTGAAACTGCTGGCAATGGAGGACGAATCTGGCAGTTGAGATGCCCCCCGGGGGGCAATGAATGGGTGGGATTGTACCTGAGGGTACGAATTGTCGTTGTTTGATGATCTCTGAAATACATTCAAAAAATGATTAGATAGATTAATTGCAACAAGTTAAGCGGGTTGTCTTGGGAGGCAATCTCTCTGGCATGCCCCCTGCACCCTCATTTGCAAAATATTGATTCCAGGGCCTCATCCCCTGACATTGGAAGGCTTGATATGCGCACCCACAACCGAGAACACACAACCCACCGACCGGCCTCATCGGCAGCCTCACTGCTGGGGCTTATTTTTGTTCTCTTTGGTATTTTGAGCGCCGTTTCAGCTGAAGCCCAAGAGGCACAATTCGAACGCATTCAAGAATACATTGATCACAATGCCGAACTGCTGGAGTGGTCCCAGGAAGTGGTGCGGGAAACTGAAAATATGCCCGCTCGACGGGTTCTCGAAGAGGCCATGAATTTGCATGGGCGGTCCATCCGTCTGCTGAATGATGACCATCCGGTGATGGCCTTTAACACCGCCCAACACTGCCGCACTGCCACCCGGAATGCAGTGCGCCTGGCCAGGGAATCCATGGGTTTTGAAGAACGTGTTCGTTTGCGCACCGAACGTTTCCGTGACCAGCATGCCCATTTGCTGGAGCAGGCTCGGGAAGCAAACAACCAAAGAGCTATGGATTTCCTGCGCCGCAGTGAAGCGATGGCCATCCGCGCCGGTGAACAATACCAACAGGGCGATGCTCAAATGGCCTTCAAGATGCTTGAACAGGCCACGGAACTGATGAACCGCGCCGCCCGCATGCTAGCCGGCAGTGCAGGTCCCGATCGTTTGGATCAGAAAATTGAAATGACCCAGATGGCCATTGAACGAGCCCGTGAAAAAGTGATTGAAAGTGCGGATCCGGCTGCCCGGAAACTGTTGACCGAGTCGGAACATGCCCTGGGCCGAGCTCAAGACTTCAGGGACCAGGGACAGCCGGACCGTGCTCTTCAAATGGCCAACATGGCCTTGCGGTTGGCCAACCGTGCCATGAATACAAATACTACCGGACCCAGTGCCGAGACCGTACAGCGCCAAATCGAACGCTGGGATGATCGCAGCGATCGGGTGACCGAATCAGTGCAGGAATCGGGGAATGATTCTGCTCTTCGCCTCCTGCAGCAAGCTCGTCAGCAGCGCGCCCGCGCTGGCCAAAGCTTGGACCAGGAGGATTTTGAACCAGCACTGCGCCAGATTCGGGCTGCTCACGATTTGCTGACCCAGGCTGAAGATATGGTGCGATGAAGGTTATTGGCATTGGCCTGATGCTGGGAGCATTGCTGCTCCCGGCTTTTTCCTTTGGGGCAAGCCCCGATGACCCTCTGTCCGGATTTGAAGGTTTCACTCCCAGAAAGGACACCACGCGGTGGTCTCCGGTGCTGACAGCCGGCTTCGATGCCCTGCTGCACTCCTATCCCCTGGCCACCACCGACACCACCGAAACCATTGCCGAATACATGGTCTCTGCAGGCATTGAAGGCCGCAGTCCCCGCAAGGTCAATCATCGCTGGCGGTTGCGGGCCGAAGCATCGGCCGGCAGCGAACTTTACCGCCAGTTGTTTGAAGGCCAGTACAAATACCTGGATCAAAAGCGCATCACCAGGTTGCGCCTCGACGGCAGATTTTACGGCCGTCAATACCGTCAAACCACCGAGTATTCACTTTCCAGCAACAACGTCGAAGGCCGCATCGATTTACGGGCTTATCCCTGGGCCATGTCCAATTCCACTCTTGAACTGCGCGCCTGGAGCAGTGCCCTGGATTATAAAGAACCATCCACCCTGGAAGTGGACACCCGGGAATTGGGCACCGGGCTTTTTCTGCGCAGCCGGGGTCTGACAGAAAAATTATGGAGTGTGGGTTACCGTTTTTCGGGCCGCACTTATCCCGACACCACGGGCATCGACCGCAAGGTTCACCGGGTGGAAGGTGATTTTGATTATCATGATGACGAAGGCCAGGGTGTGCGTCTGTTTCACAAAAGTGGCCGCCGCCTGATCCGGGACGAAACTCTGCGCCCTTCGGCCTGGGCCCATTACACGGACATGAACAGCCTCGTCACCGCCGGCAGTGGTTTCGTTTTTCTGGATCTGCAAAGCGAGATATGGAAATACGACGAAGAAACCACCACCTATTTTGATTCCTGGCGTATTCAAGGGGTCATGGGGTATCGCTGGGGCAGCAGTTTGGGTCCCACCTGGCGCCTGGGGCTGACCAGCGAACGGTTGGACGCAGGTGATTCCCCCGAAACCTACACCCAGTTCGGATTGCGCAGCGGCATTGAGTCCTACGGATCGGATATCAGTGGTTCTCTTCAGCTTGAATATGGCCGGCGCGTGTACAGCCAGGGCGATATTGAACTGGATTCCACCGGTGCGGATGATTTTCTGTACGATGACCTGATTTATTTCTACTCCGATTTCAACTACTGGGAAATCTGGCTCATGGCCAACTGGTCCATCAGCCGGCATTTCAGCCTGGATGTGATGGCCAACTACGAACCCGAAAATCACACCGAAAACACTGACGACTCCAGCATTGGTTTCGGCAGCGTGCGCCTGGTGTGGCGGCCCTGATCAAATCCCGCCCTTGCTCCTGCCTGCTGTCCTGTTATGATGATCCGGATTCCCTTCAGTTGATCCTTCTGGGGACGATACTGAGTGAGCCCGAAATCCATACAAAGAAGCCTGGTCCCAGCAAACCCAGCATGGTCGGAGGATAACTTGCCAGCCCTGAAATTCGTCACCGATACTCTTTTCAACTCCCATTCACCTGCGTGTTTGTGGAAGCATCCGCTGATGGCTGGAAAAGTTGTCAGTGGGGCTCTGGACAACATGCTGTTGCCCTTTGGTGAGAAACTGGTGCCGGCCAAACGCCGGGAATGCACCGTATGTGGCTGGCAGGGCCGAAATTTCCGGACCTTTCTTTCTGCTGATGAAGTGATCTCCCATTGCATCTGCCCCGGCTGTGGCTCCTTTGACCGGCACCGCCAGCTGGTGCTCGGTGTGCGCGATGAACTGGCCTCGCGCCGTGGTTGGAATCCGGAAGTGATGGTGGGTTTTTCCCTCTCCACAGCCATGCGTTTTGTGCTGGAGCACGAAGGTTTGGCCCGCTGTTTTCGCTGCGATATCGACGCCGATGACAAACGCTTCGCCCCGGACTTCGTCACTGATCTGCGGCAAACACCCGTGCAGAATTCTTCAGTGGATTGGGTTTTCTGCAGTCATGTTCTGGAACACATTCCTGAGCTGGATGATTGCATAGACGAGATCCTGCGCATTTTGAAACCCGGCGGGTGCGCCTGGCTGCAGGTGCCTTTTGAACCCGGCCAGGCCCACAGTCACCGCATCGAAATCGATCCCCACCGGGCCCATGCTCATGCCTGGCAATTTGCCCCTGATTTTGGCAATCTCATCCAGCGCTCCGAGTGGGATGTCACCGAAATC
>JAOZJV010000330.1 GCA_029935695.1 Candidatus Krumholzibacteriia bacterium
TGCCAACATTGGTGGCAGCCTCACACCTCTGGGCGATCCACCCCTGTTCCTGGGCTTCCTGCACGGTGTGCCCTTCTTCTGGGTTACAACCGGTATCCTGAAAGAAATGCTGCTGGCATCAGGCCTGATCCTGGCCATCTTCTTCGCCATGGATACGTACTTCTACAAAAAAGAAGATCCTGCCAACATTCCCGAGGCCAAAGAGGATGAGGGCGGAATCAAACTTGAAGGTCTGCACAACCTGATCTTCCTGATGGGTATCATGGGTGCGGTGATCATGTCCGGTTCCGTGGATATGAACACATTCACGATTTATTCTGGCGGCAGCCATCCCGTCTCGGTGCCCCTGCAGAATTGGGTCAAGGATATCATCATCATTCTGATGGGTGTTCTCTCCCTGAAATTCACCACCAAGGTCATCCGCGAAAAGAATGGTTTTTCCTGGTTCCCCATCAAGGAAGTGGCCTACCTCTTCGCCGGTATTTTCATGACCATCATTCCAGCTCTGGCCATCCTGAAAGCCGGCGAAGCCGGTGCCCTGGCCAGTTTGACCAGCGCGGTTCACGGACCAGTGAGGTTCTTCTGGGCCACGGGCATTTTGTCGTCCTTCCTGGACAATGCCCCAACCTACCTGACGTTCTTCAACGCCGTCCTTGGTGATATGGGCTTCACCGAAGCACAGATTCCCGGACTGTTGGGATATGCTTCAGACATTGCCACCAAAAATCCAACTTTCATACAAGATCTGACGGCCATCAGCGCCGGCGCTGTGTTCATGGGAGCGGTGACCTACATCGGAAATGCTCCCAATTTCATGGTCAAGGCCATCGCCGAGGAAATGGGTATTCCCATGCCCAGCTTCTTCGGCTACATGCTCAAATGGTCCGTCCCCATTCTGATGCCGGTCTTCGTCATCATCACCTTTGTTTTCTTCTGGTAAGAGGAGATTAGAAAATGGCAAACAGCAAACAAGCAGCCAAAAAGTCCTTCTACGAAGTTGTTTTCGGAGGAAAACCCAAAGTAGTGCGGGCGTATCTCGCAGGCCTGATCTCTGGATCCGGCCATGATGCCACCATCTATTACAGCTTTGAAGATGGTGTCTTTCACGAAGGCAAGGTGGAGCGCCTGTCCGAGCTGCTGCATGTGAGGGCTCTGGACTGCCACGTTATTGTCGATGGCGAAACCAGCTCCATGCTGAAAAAGAGAGCCAAGAAACTGCCTGCCGAAACTGGGCTGGAAATTGTGGCCAACAAACATGTGCGGTCGGCCAGTTTGGAATTCAGTTTTGAAACTTTCGCCAAACGTTACGATGATGAAATTGTGGAGGTGTTCAAAAACCTTCCTCTGGGTCTTCGTCTTGACGGTTACCAGCGCAATGTGAAACTGGATCCCGAGGCCAAAGGTGTGGAAAGTTACGCGTCGGCCCACCACTACGAATCCACCGGATCCGGCCTTGTTATTGGCCGGGTGGATTTGCTCATTGAGCTGAGGAAGAAACTCCATCAGTTCCCACTGATCAAAATGAATGAGATCAATTTGAAGCTGGCATAGCCTAACTGCCATGTTGGCTTCAAAATACAAACCCACCAAAGGTTTGTGATTTATTGACGGGAATCATCCTACCAGCAATTCGAGCTGAGTAGCACCAAAAACCGCCGGCTCCCAACGGAACCGGCGGTCAAATGGTCATTGACTATGAGAAGTATTACTTCATCAGCAACATCTTACCCACAACACTCTTACCGCCGCTGGACAGGCGGTAGAAGTAGGCGCCACTGGCCACATGGCGACCACTGTCGTCCCGGCCCATCCAGTTCACCTGATGGTGACCGGCGGCCATGACTTCACTGATCAGGGTGCGCACCCGCACACCACGCACATCGTAAACAGCCAGCTCAACGCTCTGGTCCGCAGGAACCGAGAACTTGATGGCGGTCATGGGGTTGAACGGGTTCGGATGGTTACCGTTCAAAGCCAGCACCTGAGGCAGGTTCTCATCTCCCACGGCCGAAAGGTTGTTGGTCTGTTCGTAGGTCAGGGACAGGCACCAGCTGTTGACCTGGCCGCTGTCGAAGACGCCGACATCTGTCACGTGCAGCTGCCAATCGCCCTGCATATCCTCACCCAGGAAAGTATCCAGGGTTTCAACAGGTGTCAGTTCATCGGGGTACCAGCCCATCAAATCGTCCTCAGAACCACCGCTTGTGCTGCGCAGACGCACGGTGGTGCCAGCAGGACTGATCAGTTCAATCACCAGATCACCGATGAAGGTGTGGGAGATATCCACGAAAACACGGATATCACTGACGGTACTGTTTTCAGTGATGGGAAGAGTGCAATACAACCCGCCGGTGGGGTCATTGTTGGGAATGGCCGAATTCACATCATCACAGAAATCGGTGGTGAGGATGGCGTTCAGAGTGAAGTTCTGCTCCACTGTTTCATCGCCGCCCAGAACCACATCAGCCACATCGGTGCTGAAGCCATCGCGAGCAGCAACCAGGTGGTACTCTCCTTCGAGCAGATCATCAAAGATGTAGGACCCATCAGCATCGGTCACAAAGGTCTGGCCACCAGGAGTCATTGTCACCGTCACGCCGCTGTTGTCGGCGGCTCCATTAACCTGAACACTACCGTTGATGGCTGAGTTGCCCAACTCGGAGGTCAGCAGATAATTCACTCCGTTGTGCAGCAATGCGGAACGTTCGCTGGCAGCCAGAGCACTGTAATTGAGGGCCATGAAAACAATCTGGCCACCCTGGGGCTCAGGATTCTGATCATAACAGACCACGCTGCCCCTGCCGGAGTCACTGGTCCAGTTTCCGGGCCAGGTAGCATCGCCAGCAGGAACAACACTGTCACTGTCACCATAACCACTGTAATCCAGGTTGATGGTGGTGGCCACAGTGTTGGGCACGCTCATCACGGGATGACTAGCATCACGCACATGGAATTCACCGGCACTGTCGGTGCCCCAATCCAGAATGTGCAGCACGTTGGCGCAGAAGGCCGAGTCGTTCTGGTGGTTGTAGGCAACCTCGCCACCTTCGATCATCAGCTTGCCGCCGCCATCGACGAAGTCGCTCATGTCGTCCATCAGGTTTGAGTTCAGGTCGGAAGTTTTGGCACCGGCAGAGACAATCACCAGATCGTAGGTGATCCATTCTGCGTAGTCGTAACCGGGACTGTTGACCATCACGGCGGTGTAGCCGATTTCTGTCAGGTCAGCCACGATATCCGAAGCTGCGCGGGAGCCTGGTGCGGTGTAACCATCGGCCAGCACGACACCGTTTTTACCCAGCTTGGGAGCATGGATCACAAGCTCTTCGCGGGTGGAACCATCGTTGACCACCAGGATATTTCCGTTGGTGGCTTCCATCTGGAAGTCCTTCACGGAACTGGGGGCAGCGATGCTCACTGTGACGCTTTGGGGAATGAAGTGATACGAAGTGACAATCACGTTGTAATCGAAATAGGCCAATTCAGGAGTGGTGTAGACACCAAACTCGTCGGTGGCCACGGTAGCCATCAGGTCGCCGTTGTCTCCACGATAAACCCTGATGTTGGCAGCAAGAGGGCTACCGTCTTCAACCGCGGTCACGGTACCGGTCAAAACACCGGAAGGAGCCGAGACCATGGTGATGCCATGATCATTGGCACCGAACATGAGGAAATACGTTTCCAGGTGGTTCAGATAGCCGAACTTGCTGGCGTAAAGGTCGTAGTTGCCCACGGGCAGCTCGTCGGGGGCGGTGAAGACACCGGAGCTGTTGGTCACCAGGTCGAACAGAGGTTCGCCGGTGGGATCATCGCCTTCGTTGAAGGCATAAACCCGCACACCATTGATGGCGGCATCGTCTTCATCCAGCACGGTTCCGGCCAGGGTGCCGAATGCAGCCACTACTCCGACAGGAGCTTCGCTCACGTTGTAACCGGTCTTGAGCAGAGCGGCGACCACGATGCCAGTGCTGGTAGGAGTGACATTCTGCTGCACCGTATAACCGGAGCCGGCAGCCACAATATCCAGACCACAGCCGGTGAGAGCCAGGTCGAAGTCGGCCATGTCGCTGGTGGCAGTTACTGAACCTTCGATGTGAGGAGTCAGAGTTCCTTCCATACCGATGGAAGCAACCTCGACCACAAATTCAGCACCAGTCAGGTCCACACCACCGGTGACAGGAAGGTCGTTGCCGAACATGTCGTAACCGGCGCCTTCTTCCACACCACGCACCAGCAGGGTCTCACCAAATTCGGGGCTCACGCTGAACACGGCCACGCCGTTTTCATCGGTGACAGCTTCCAGACCGGAAACGCCATAACCCTCAATGGTGACCGTCACGTTGTTGATGGACTTGGCTGAAGGAGGATCGGCCAAAGTCACGGTCACTTCCGTGGTCTCGCCCACGGGAATGCTGGCGGGTTGGATATCAACAATCACCGGTACGATGGCCAGCAAAGTGATGTTCTGGGTCAGCAGGTTGTAACCGGTGACGGTCATGGTCACTTCACCAGCAACCACTACGGGGTTGTCCAGCTGAACGTCCACATGACCGGAAGCATCGGTGATGCCCACGCCGTGCAACTGACCATCGCTGTAGATGGCAACCTTGGCGCCTTCAACACCTGTGTCCACGGGGAAAACAGCCGAGCCCAGGGCCAGAGCATCCGCGTGGGACATGACCGGAGCCGTGGGTGTATCGGTGCGAATCATCAGTGAGCAATCGCCAA
>JAOZJV010000882.1 GCA_029935695.1 Candidatus Krumholzibacteriia bacterium
CTCAAAGCCTTCTTTCACTACTTTTTCCTGAATCTGGGTCAGGGCGAACATGAGGTTTTCGGGCGTGGGCGGACACCCTGCCACGTAAACATCCACAGGGATGATATTGTCGGCTCCCTGCATGGTGCTGTAGTTGTTATAAAAACCACCACTGCTGGCACAAGCTCCCATGGCGATGACCCATTTGGGTTCTGCCATCTGCTCGTAAATGGTCTTCAGAATGGGCGCCTGTTTGTAGCTGATGGTCCCGGCAATAATCATGAGATCACTCTGCCGGGGGGAAAACCGAACCAGCTCCGCACCAAAACGACTGATGTCGTTGTAGGACGAAACCGTGCTCATGAATTCGATGGCGCAGCAGGCCACGCCGAAAGGCAACGGCCATAAACTGTATTTGCGTCCCCAGTTGACCGCTTGACGCAGCCGCGTGGTCATAAAATTGCTGGGGCTTTCGAGGTCTACTGCCATTCGAGCCCACCTTTCTTCCAGATGTAGACGAATCCGACCAGAAGCACGGCCAAAAAGGCCCCCATTTCACCCAGGGCAAAGGCGGCTTGACCACCATCGACCAACTCATTGAAGAGCAGCACCCATGGATAAAGGAAAACAGCTTCGAGATCGAAAAGGAGGAAAAACAGCGCCACCAGAAAGAACCGCACAAAGAAGCGGATCTGGGTGGAGCCACGCACCGGAACACCACACTCGTAGGTGGAATTCTTGACTGCCGATGGTTTTGAGGGACCCAGCCAGAAGCTCAGTCCCAGAAAAAGGGCCGAAAAGCCCACGGCCACCGCCAGCACCAGAATCACCGGCATGAATTGCTCGAACATGAAGACTCCCTGGGGGAAATCACACCATCACCTGACCCGGTTATTCTGCCTTCACATAAGGCCTCCTGAATGACCGGATTAATTTGTTGCAAAAATAACAGTCACTGCAAACCTGTCAACAAAGGTTATTGATAACGCCAAAAACCCGCCCAGATGGTTGTTTTCTGGCCATGACAGTAATTATTCCCTGGCAGACATACCTTTCGGGAGCCGATTTTGCTTCCAGCCCAAAACCTAACATTTCAATAGGTTATCATGCATATGGTAAAAACTCGACATCCTTGACCATTCAGAATTTTCGGCACAAAGGTTGCAATGAATAATTGAACAACAATCGGCCAAGCGTCCGGGAAAACCCTCAAACAGAGCCCGGAACGCTGTCACTATTTCAAGGAGCGGACCATGACCACCGTCACCCAGCCGATCAAAACAACCCCACAACAGCCCGCTGATGCTCAGGATATGGCCACATTGGTCAAAATTGGAACACAAGCCCTGGAAAATGGCGATCTGATGGCGGCTCTGGATACTTTTGAAAAAGTCGTCACCGCCTACCCTGACCGACCGGAAGGGCACAACAACC
>JAOZJV010000331.1:0-4003 GCA_029935695.1 Candidatus Krumholzibacteriia bacterium
GTTGCAGCCATGCAGGTAAGGCATGGCGTCGCCACCAACATTGGTATCGATGGTTTGACCATCATCGTCTGTCAGCGTGTAGTTCATGAACACAACGCAATTGTCAGCAATCTTCATTTTCTTTTGCCTCGTGAGATGTTGGTGAGTGGTGTTGTTAAGGGGTAAATCTGTGCATTGCAGGCTCCTGACGCTAGGAAAAAGCGATTCCCCACGAATTCGCATGGACATTCTCTTGACTTTGAGGGAACCAAGGATATGTTAGTTGGGTATAACTAACTAAAGAAGGCTTCCCTTTGAAAACCAATCGCAAGGAAATCATTCTCCAGCAGGCCATGGAGCTGATTATCGAAAATGGTCTTGGCGGCCTGACCATGAGTAATGTGGCCCGCCGTATGGAGTTCACTGAACCTGCCATGTACCGGCATTTTCAGAATAAACAGGACCTGGTCATCAGTTTGATTCAGCGAGTGTCCCTGTGTCTGGAAGATGTTTTCAACCAATTTGATCAGAATGAACCTCCGGAAATCTTTTTTCCCCGCTATTTTGAGGCCCTGCTCGAATATTTTCAAAAAGTGCGGGGAGTGACCTTGCTGTTTCTTTCGGAGTCGTCTTTCAACAGCTCCCAGGCCACTCGTGATGAATTGCAACTCATGTTCCAAGCCCAAAATCAGCGCATTGCCAGTTACCTGGATAATGCCCAGGCAAGGGGCGAATTGCTTCCGGATGTAGATTCCACCGCCGCGGCTTTGGTTTTTCTGGGCACAGTCCAGGCCATCACCACCCGTTTCTTATTGAGCTCTTACAACATCGGAACTTTGAAGTCGAGCCGTCCGGCTCTGGATATCTTTTTGAAAGGAGTGGTCGGATGATCCGATCTCTGGCAGTTGTTCCTCTTCTTTTCCTGCTGTTCATGGCCACCATGGCCGTGGGGCAGGAGGCAGCACCCATCATGTTGTCCCTGGACGAAGCCCTCAACATGGCGATGGAAAGCAGTCCCCAGATTCAATCCCTCCGGGCGTCAACCCAGGCTCAGGAGAGTTATGCTCAATCCGAGGAAAATCGCTGGCTGGGCGAATTGATGCTCAATGGCGGTGTGGCCATGGTGGGGGATGATACCCTGATCCGTCCCATCAATTCGGATTTGATGTCCGGAGGCATGTCGACCCTGCCCTTTGATGAGCGTTACGCCTTTTGGTCATTCGCCTACCGGATGCCCATTTACACCGGCGGGTCAGTCAGTGGCAGCCGGGACGCGGCGCGCCTCACGGCAGAAGCCAGCCGCGGCAGCATGAGCCACGCAGTGCTGGGCATTCGGCATCAGGTGCTGAAAACCTATGTGGATCTGCTGTCCGTCGATGCCCGCATTGTCGCCTGGCAGGATGAGTTGAACGCACTGAATTCGCTGGTCAGCCATATTGAGCTGGGGCAGGAAGCTGGAAAATATTCCCGGGTTGATTTGCTGAAGACCCAGGTCCAGCAGCAGAATGTTATGACCATGACCCACTCCCTGCAGCTGCAGCGCACCACCGGATACGCAACTTTGATGGCTCTGATGGGTGAAAAAACCGGAAGTGACCCTCAGTATGAGTTAATGCCCATGGCAGAGCCAACTTCAGCACAACCTTTGCTGATGACTGATGCCCTGGTGGATTCGGCCATGGTCAGGCGCAGCGATTTGAGGGCATTGCGGGATCTTGCCGCTGCCCAGAGATTCAACGCCAGCGCCATCAGCGGCAGCCGTCTGCCCCAGGTCAGTGTCGGTGGAAATTTCAGCGGCACCCATGGTGGGACCATTGATTTTGACGATACATTCTGGTCCGTCAACGCCACTGTCAGTGTGCCTTTGCTGGATATGGGGCGGCGAAAAAACCTCTCCCAAAAAGCAGATCTGTCAGCCCAGAGTGCCGCCCTGAAAGTGGCGGACATGGAAGGTCGCATTCGCGCCGAAGTGATCGCGGCCCAGTCGGCTTATGTCAATTCCCAAAACAACATAGAAATACAGCTTTCAACCCTCGAGCTGGCCAGCGAAATCAGCCGCCTCGAGACTCTGCGTTACGATTCAGGTCGGGGTGATATCGACAACCTGCTCAAATCCCTGGCCAGCGAACGAGTGGCCGAAGCGGCTTTAATGCAAGCCAACCACAATCTGTTGATCACCTGGAACAACCTGCAGTTGACCATTGAAGGAGAATGCCGATGAGACGCCGGATTATTTTTGGAGTGATTTTGGTTTTGGTTCTGGTTTCGGCTGCGCGATTGGTGCGCATGCGAAAGGGCCAACTCATGGGGCAGCGTGTCTCCCCGGTGGCGACGGTTCCAGTGAAAACCGGTCAGGTGAGTTTGGGTGATTTTTCCGGTGAGCAGGTGTGCTACGGAGTGATCACTTCCGAACGGCAGGCTGTGGTGCGCTCCCGCACCGGTGGCGAAGTGAGCCACATCCTGGCCCGCGAAGGTGACGTGGTGGTCAAGGGCGATCCCCTGGCGGAATTGGACGGCACGGCTTATGCGCCCCTGGCCAGCCGGGCCGCTATCGGCACGGTGGTCAGCAACCTGGAACGGTCGGTGGAGGGTTTGCGGCTGACCCGGAAAAACCTCAAAGCGACTCTCGATAACGACCGCATGCTGCGACAGAACGATGCCATCAGCCAGCAGCAGGTAGACATGTCGGAGAACAGATACGAAGAAGCCGGGGTCCAGTTGCTGGCAGTGCGCAGTGAACTGGCAGGGCAAAGAGCACAGTTGGCACATTTTACGGTGAAGGCACCTTTTGACGGTGTGGTGGCAGATGTGCAGGTTCAGGTTGGGGATGTGGCGGCGCCCATGCAATCTCTTTTTCGCATTGAAGATCCTTCTCCCTGCAAAATTGTGGCCACGGTTTCGTCACGGGATCTGCCCCGCATTCAACCGGGAGGTGCGGTCACTCTGGTGAGCAACGGAAAATATCAACGGGCCGAAATTGGTCGCATTCATCCATCGGTTGGCAGCACTGGCACAGGTTCTGTTGATGTGTTTGTGGACAATCCGCCTTTTGGATTGTCCCTGGGTTCTTCAGTGGAAGTCAGGCTGGCGGTGGATGTTCTGCCCCGGGTTCTGATGGTACCGGCCACCGCTGTCCTTGAAGGTGTCCAGGTCTCCAGAGTGCATGTGGTCCAGGACGATACGGTGCGTGTGGTGCCCGTGAGAATTTTGGCTGCATCCGGCGAAGTGGTGGCTGTCAGGGGCGATCTCTCTCCAACGGATCGATTGGTGCTCGGCAGTGATTCGCTGTTGATGCGACTGGCCAACGGCGTGCACGTTTCTGCTCAGGGAGATTATCGATGAACAACAACAGTTTCATGGATAAGATCTTCAGGAATCCTCATCTGGTGACGGTGTTTTCGTTGCTGGTTGTGATCATGGGAATCTACGGCAGCATTGCTATCAAGACTGATCTATTCCCGCCAGCCCAAAGGCCCACAGTGGCTGTGATGGTCGCTCAGCCGGGTGCTTCGGCTGGAGATATCGCTTCCTATGTGGTCAGACCCCTTGAGCGTTCCTGCCAATCTTCCAGTGGGGTGCGCAAAGTCTCGTCGGTGAGCAAGGATGAAGTGGGCATTGTCACCGTGGAGTTTGAATACGGCAAGGGTTTGCAGGAAGCCGTCTCTGATGTGATGGTGGCTTTGGACAAGGTCAAATCTGTTTTGCCTGCCGATGTGATGGAGCCCCAGGTTTTCAAGATCGGCGATTTTTCCCTGCCGGTGATGACTCTGGCGGTGAGTCCGGCCAGGGGTTCATTTCTGGATTTGGCCGTCACGCGTCAGCTGGCGGACAACGATCTGAAAGATGCGCTGCTGAATGTGGCAGAAGTTTCGGATGTTGAAATTTTTGGCGGCAAAGTTCGTGAAATTTCCATCCAGGTGGATCCTGCGCGTCTGGCATCCATGAATATTCCCCTGCCGGTGTTGATGAATGCCATCCGGGCTGGCAACCGTGATGTTCCCGATGGATTTCTGCTGAATGAAGA
>JAOZJV010000331.1:4013-4710 GCA_029935695.1 Candidatus Krumholzibacteriia bacterium
GTCATCAAGACCCGGGGCGAATTGCAGCGGGCCCGGCAGCTGGGCGACATTCCCATTGCTTACGCGGGGCAGGTGGTGCATCTGCGGGATGTGGCCACCATCAGCAATACCCTCAGTGATCCCACTTCGGCCTTTCATTTCAACGGCAAACCCGCAGTAGCCATCAACATTTTGCGGCATGAAGACGCCAACACCGTCAACACCATCAAGGCCATCAAAAGCAATCTTGAAGAAATCCGCGCCGATTTTCCCCAGCTGGATATCGTCATTGCCGATTCCCAGGAACGCATCATCAGTCAGTCCATCGACAATCTTTTGAGCTCGCTGTTCAGCACCATTGCCATCACGGTGCTGGTGATTTTTCTGCTCATCGCAGATTTGCGCTCAGCCCTGGTTTCAGGAATTTCCATTCCCTTCACCTACTTCCTGACATTCGCTGTGATGCTGCTGACGGGTATGCAGTTCGACATCGTGACCATGACAGCCATCATTCTGGCCCTCGGTCTTCTGGTGGATAACGCCATTGTTGTACTGGAAAATATTGAACGGAATTACAAGCGCGATGGAGGCGACCTGCGAACGGTGGCCCGTGAGTCCACCAAGGATATCATGCAGGCTGTTTTCTCCGGGACTTTTTCCACCATCATCGTGCTGGTGCCCATCATGTTCCTGGGTGGATATGTGCAGAAGGTCATGT
>JAOZJV010000332.1 GCA_029935695.1 Candidatus Krumholzibacteriia bacterium
CTTGAAGCGTCCCTGCTTTTTCATCCAGGGCTCAAGAGGGGCACGGTCCTTCGGTTTTTTGTTGATCTTGTAAATGCCGTTTTCAACCTCGAACAGCGGCCAGTAATTGTTCTCCACCGCTTCACGGGCCAGATCAATACCGATAGCGGTGTCGAAGTGCCAACCCACGGTGCAGGGCATCAGAATATTCAGGAACGCAGGGCCTTTCACGGCCAGCGCCTTCTCCACTTTCATGGCCAGATCTTTCCAATGGTATGGAGTGGTCTGAGCCACGTAGGGAATATTATGAGCCACCATGATCTTGGTCAGATCCTTGCGGTTCTGGGTTTTCCCGTAACTGTCACTGCCGGCAGGCGCCGTGCTGGTGTAAGCCCCGGGAGGTGTGGCGCTGGAACGCTGGATCCCGGTGTTCATGTAGGCGTTGTTGTCATAACACACATAAAGCATGTTGTGACCCCGCTCCATGGCCCCGGAAAGCGATTGCAGGCCGATGTCGTAAGTACCGCCATCACCGCCAAAAGCAATGAAGTTGATGTTCTCACGCTCCACGGGCAGATCACCGTGTTTCTTCAACGACCGGAAAGCCGTTTCCACTCCACTGATGGTCGCCGCACAGTTTTCAAACGCACTGTGAATGAACGAGGTGCGCCAGGCAGTGTACGGGAAGATTGTGGTCACAACTTCCATGCAACCGGTGGCTCCGCCGACGACAGTGTCGGCTCCTGCTGTCAGCATGATCTGCCGCAGAATATTCGACCCGGTGCAACCGGAACAAGCCCGGTGCCCACCGGAAAGAAGCTCCGGATTTGCGGTCAATGACTTAAGATTCTTTGCCATGTCTGGTTCTCCTTTCCTAGGACCTGATGCCCAAAAGTGTGATGTCCTGCATTGTTTCGCCGGCGGCGGATTTCTGCAGATCTTCAATGACGGTGGCCACGGTTTTCAAGTCGAAATCGCGCCCACCCAGCCCGTAAATATATCCGTGCACAGGAACGTTCTGACCGTACATGGCCGAACGCACTTCCATAAACACGGGACCACCCTGACCGCCGAAGCTGGCCGAACGGTCCAGCACACACACGGCCTTGCGGCCCGACAGTTTCTCGGCGATGAGCTTCACCGGGAATGGGCGGAACATGCGAATCTTCAGCAGTCCCACCTTCACGCCCTGATCGCGGTATTCGTCGATAACATCCTTGGCCGTGCCGGCGCTGCTGCCGATCAAAACCATCACCATCTCGGCGTCGTCCAACATGTACTCTTCGCACAGACCGTAATGACGCCCGGTCAACTGACCGAATTCTTCACTCACCTGAGCGATCACATCAACAGCCTTGTCGTAGGCGCCAATCTGGCCGGCCTTGTGCTCGAAGTAATAATCCGTCAGATCAAGGGGTCCCACGGTGATGGGGTTTTCCACATCCAGCAGCGCGTACGAAGGTTTGGACTTGCCGATGAATTTGTAGGCTTCGTCATCGGGCAGCATGTACAAACTGTCGGCGGTGTGGCTGATGATGAATCCATCATAGTTGACCATCACCGGCAAACGAACATCTTCGTGTTCGGATATGCGCCAGGCCATCAGCGCGTTGTCGTAGGCCTCCTGGGCATTCTCGGCAAAGAGTTGAATCCAGCCGGTGTCGCGGCCACCCATGCTGTCGCTGTGGTCGCAGTGAATATTGATATTGCCACTGAGGGCGCGGTTCACCATGGCCATGCAGATGGGCAGGCGCAGGGAAGCGGCGATGTACAAGACTTCCCACATGAGCGCAAACCCCGCGCTGCTGGTGGCGGTGAAGGTGCGGGCTCCGGCAGCAGCCGAACCCACTGCCGCGCTCATGGCCGAGTGCTCGCTCTCCACCAGAATCATCTCGGTGGTCGATTCTCCGTTGGCCACAAACTCAGCATACTGATGCATCATCTCCGTCTGGGGAGTGATGGGAAAAACGGCAGCGACATGGGGCCTGGCCTGCTTGAACGCATACGCCACAGCCTCATTGCCGGACAGTGCCACAAGTTTTTGTTCCATGACTAAGATCCTTTCCGGCAAGTGCCTATTTTTCTTCCCGAACCATGACCAGGGCAGGTTTGCCCTTTTTGGCGGGAGGACATTCATGGGCGCAGATTCCGCAGCCCTTGCAGTGATCCAGCAGGATGCCCTTCATGATGGGCTTCTCACCGGAGGTGTCGATATCGATGGCCGAGTCGGGACAGTAGATCCAGCAGAACATGCACTGGATGCAGTTCTCTTCCACGAACTGGGGCACGAAGGTGCGCCAATCACCAGTGGAATAATCGTGGGCATTGCCCGCTTCCCGAATGATGCCGCCTTCGTGCAGATCGTCATTGTTGATAAAACTCATTGGGACACCAACTCCTTGTTGGCCCGCTCCACCGCGGCCAGATTTCCGTCAATGACAGCCTGGGAAAATTTCTTACCCAGTTGCTGCACCAGAGCATCTTTCAGCTCTGCAATGGTCAACAGATTATTCACTGCCAGCAGAGCGCCGATCATGGGCATGTTGGGAATAGGCCGGCCGATGGTATCGAGAGCGATGCCCGTGGCGTCCACGGTGTGAACTTCGGCACCTTCAATTCCCAGTTTGTCTCTGGTGTGGGCCACACTTTCGGTGGTATTGACCAGGAAAACGGTACCGGCGCCAGTACCGGCGTTGCAACCGGCTGCTGCGGAATCCATCAAAGTGGGATCCAGAATGATGACAATACCGGGATTTTCGATCATGCAATGCCGGCGAATGGGCTTTTCCGAAATGCGCGTAAAGCCACGCATGGGAGCGCCGCGCCTTTCAGGACCGTACTCGGGAAACCCCTGCCCGAACATGCCTTTGCTCAGCACGGACTCGGCCAAAAACATGGCGGCCGTCTTGGCCCCCTGCCCGCCCCGCGCATGCCAGCGGATTTCAACCATCTGACCTGCCATGGAACCAACTCCTTTGGTGGAAAAAAATGACTCCGGGGTGTAGTATGGTGACCCCGACCGTGAAAAAATAGTGTTTTCAAAGGGGCGATTCAAGGGAAACCGCAACAGACTATGATAGTGAAAACCACTATCATTATTGCGGGTTATGAGATTCTGAAAATAGAGTTTCCCCGGCATTTATTGACCCAAGGAGTTTCATCGATGCCCGAACAATCCCTGATTATTGAGATGATGCTGGATGGAAACCCGAGCACTTATGTTTTGGGGCCGTTGGCCGGACTGGAATTGGGACGCTTTGTGCCCTCACCACCTCCAGTGTATATCATTGACCAGATGGTGGCCGACCTGCATCCGGCCTGGATCCAGCAAATACAAAACAATTGCCTCAATTGCGAGCAGTGCACCCTGTTAATTCCCGGTGGCGAAAACATCAAATCCATGGCGCAGTTGGAGAAGGTTTATCAGTGGCTGGGCGACCAGGCTGTCACCAGGGACAGCACCATTGTCGCTGTGGGCGGTGGCACGGTGCTGGATTTGGTGGGCCTGGCGGCTTCCACCTGGCGCCGTGGTGTCAATTTTGTCAGCATCCCCACCACGCTTCTGGCCATGGTGGATGCATCACTCGGGGGCAAAACCGCCATCAACACCGCAGGAGTGAAAAACCCCGTGGGAAGCTTTCACCCCGCCCGGGGCATCCTGGCCGATGTTGGTTTTCTGAGCACCCTGACCTGCAGCGACTGGCGCGATGGCATGGCCGAGCTCATCAAGACCGCAGCCATCGGCGATGCTAAACTCTTTGCTCACATTTATGCCCACCGCTTTGACCTGGCCCAAAAACTTGGGGCCGGACCCGGCAAAGAAGCGATTCCCGGTGTTCTGGGAGCCCTGCCCTGGCGCCAGTGGGTGGGCCGGGCAGCTGCCGTCAAGGCCGGCATCGTCAACCGTGATTTCAGGGAAGGCAGCGACCGCAAGGCACTGAACCTGGGCCACACCCTCGGTCATGCCCTGGAGGCCTACAGCCATGAAGAAGAAAAGCCTCTGAGCCACGGACAGGCTGTTTCCATTGGCATGGCCGTGGTGTTCCGTATTGCTGCCGAGAGAAACCTTTGTCCCCTGTCCGAAGCCCTGCAGGTGCTGGAATTGCTGGAAGCCTGCGGATTGCCCGTGAGTTGGCCATCGCCGCCTCTTGAACGTCTGGAAATACTGCTGGCTGGCGATAAAAAAACATCCGCCCGGGATGGACTCTCATGGGTCCTGCCCGAGCGGATTGGGAAAGTCAACGTCAACGCCACTGTGGCCATCAAAGAGCTGCTGCGCTGGCTCGACACCCCCGCTGCAGACTGACCTTTATTTGGCCAGCACCATCTTGACGGTCTTCACACCATCAGCGCTGCTGAGCCGTGCGAAATACACACCAGTGGCAGACATTTGCCCCTGGCCATCGCGCCCGTTCCACATCACTTCATGACTGCCGGCATCCATCTGGCCGGAGACCAGCTCCCGCACCATGCGCCCCCGCAAATCGAAGACCGTAAGTTTGACTTTGCCACTGCGGGGCAAGTCGAATTTCACGGTGGCCATGGGGTTGAAAGGATTGGGCACCACGCCGGTGATCGAAAGTACCCTGGGCGCAAATCCATCACCCACAGGGGACAGCTGCGCGTCGGTATAAACTCGTTGAGAGTAGCCACTGCTGTAGCCATCGGCATCCACGGCCACCACCAGGTAGTAGCACTCGAAGGGAGGAATATCGTCGAAGGTGGT
>JAOZJV010000333.1 GCA_029935695.1 Candidatus Krumholzibacteriia bacterium
CCCAAATAAAGAGCCATGTGGAGGGCGAACCGTTTATGCTCACCTATGGTGATGCGGTCTCGGATGTGAATTTGAAGGATCTTGCCGAGTTTCACAAAAGCAAAGGCTCCATCGCCACTGTGACGGGTGTTGTTCCTTTGGGTCGCTTTGGTCGCTTGGTCGCCGATGGCCATCAGGTGAAGTCTTTTGAAGAAAAATCCCCTGGTCGGGGAGATACTCTTATCAATGGTGGATTCATGGTGTTTGAACCTGAAATCTTCAATTATCTTTCAACAGAAGACAGCTGCATTCTGGAGCGTGCTCCATTGGAAAAACTGGCATTGGATGGCCAGCTGAGCATGTTCAGTCATGAAGGATTCTGGCAGTGCATGGACACCTACCGTGATCTGCTGCTGTTGGATGAGCTTTGGTCCACCGGCCGCGCGCCGTGGAATATTTGGGATAACGATCCACATCGTGACAGCGGGAGCCAGCAATGATCAAGCAACCCAACGAGAGTGAATCCCTGCAGGAACGACGCGGGTCAGTTCTGGAGAACATCCGTGATTTCCAGCAGCAGAGAGAGACGGAAGAGCCAGCCTTTGTACCGGGGGAAACGCTGATAAAGTATGGTGGTCGTGTTTTCGATTCCCAGGAACTGGCTTATGCGGCCGAGGCGGTCATGGATTACTGGCTGACCGCTGGCAGGTTCACTGCGCAGTTTGAAAAAGGACTCGGGGATTATGTTGGCGTTCAGCATGCCCTGCTGGTGAATTCCGGTTCTTCGGCCAATCTGTTGGCCTTGTCTGCTCTCACATCGGCCAGTCTTCAAGACCGCAGGTTGCAGCCCGGGGACGAAGTCATCACCGTCGCCGCCGCTTTTCCCACCACCGTTTCGGCCATCCTGCAAAATGGAATGATTCCGGTTTTCGTGGACGTGGAAATTGGCGGATACAACGCCATCACATCCCAGATTGAACAGGCCATCACCGAAAAAACCAAGGCCATCATGATTGCTCACACTCTGGGCAATCCCTGGGATGTGGATGGAGTGCTGGAGCTGGCCAGAAAAAGAAATCTTTGGGTGATTGAAGATAATTGCGATGCCCTGGGCACCACTTACAATGGCAAAAGGACCGGTGGTTTCGGCCACATCGCCACCCATTCATTTTACCCGGCGCACCACATCACCATGGGAGAAGGGGGTGCTGTCGTCACTGATGATCCGCTTCTTGCACGATTGGTGAAGTCGTTCAGGGACTGGGGGAGAGACTGCTATTGTGAGGCTGGAGAAAACGGCACCTGCGGAACCCGGTTCAGTGGACAGCACGGAAATCTGCCCTCTGGTTATGATCATAAATATGTTTATTCCCATGTGGGGTACAACATGAAAGGCACCGAAATTCAAGCCGCCATCGGTTGTGCGCAGCTTGAAAAACTGGATGCCTTTACGGCCAGAAGAGAGGACAACTTTAGTCAGTTGCTCGGAGGTCTTGAATCCTTCAAGGATTCCCTGATTCTGCCTGTGGCAACCCCAAAATCAATTCCTTCCTGGTTCGCATTCCCCATCACGGTGGAAAAGGGGGCTGCGTTTACGCGCAATCAGATCACGGCCTTTCTGGAGCGCAACAAGATAGAAACCCGTAACCTTTTCAGTGGCAATCTTTTGCTTCATCCTGGGTTTCTTGATGTTCCCCACCGGGTGGTGTCGGATCTGGCCAACACCAACCGCATCACCAATGATACTTTTTTCATTGGGGTTGCACCCGGACTGGGGTCGGAGCAACTGGACTATGTGATTTCAAAATTCAGGGAATTTCTGGAAAAATGAAAGCTGATATCCATAGCGTATTGATCACGGGTGCCACGGGCTTTGTCGGTGGTCATTTGGCGAGAGCCTGCCTTGACCAGGGTTACAAAGTGCATTGCCTGATCAGAGCGGATTCAAAAGGTGGCGAAACAGGCGGTTCCGAAGGCTTGGTTTTTCATCAATACGGTGGAGCCATGTCCGAGATGCAACACATCGTTGAACAATCTCAGCCGGATGTTGTTTTCCATGTCGCCGCACTCTTCAAAGGTTCGCACCGTCCGGAAGAAATTTCCCCATTGATTGAAAGTAATATCACCATGGGGACTCATCTGGTGGAGGCCATGACCTCTGCCGGTGTACCCCGTCTGGTGAATGCGGCCACATCCTGGCAACACATGGATGATGAATATTACAAACCCGTCAACTTGTACGCCGCCACTAAACAGGCTTTTGAAACCATTCTTGATTATTATGTGGATGCAGCGGATTTGAAGGTGGTCAACCTCTCGCTTTTTGACACATACGGACCCGGCGACACCAGGTCCAAGCTGATTCCCCTGCTGCTGGGTGCCATCAATGAAGAAATCACATTGAAGATGTCACCCGGACAACAGATTCTTGATCTGGTCCATGTGTCCGACGTGGCCAAAGCATTTTTGGTTGCTGCCCGGCAGTTGATGGCCGGGAAAATTCAAGGTGCCGAAACTTTTTGCGTCAGTGCGGAAAGGCGCTACTCTCTCCAGGAAATCGTTCAGTTGATGGGTGATTTGTCTCCCCGTCCATTACCGGTGCATCTGGGGGCTCTGCCCTATGGACCAAGACAGGTCATGAAGCCCTGGACCAAGGGAATTCCGCTGCCGGATTGGAAGCCAGAGGTGAGCCTGGAGTCGGGCCTGGCTGAACTGTTCAGTGATCAAGATTCAACAAAACACCCTGAGGGCTGATTCAAGTGATTTGTAAGTCAGCTCCGGAAAGATAAAAATGGATAAGATGAATATTTTGCTTATTACCGGGATGGGAAAAAGCAAGGACGGCATGTACTACAACCTCTTCCCTTCAGCCTGGACCACCAAGGGAAGGTATCATTACACCACTTATTATCCGCACATGCTCGCCTACACCAGCAGCCTTCTCAAGGAAAGAACAGACCACGATGTGCTGATGTTTGATGGGAACATGCAGGGTTACACCATTGCCAAATATGCCTCCAAGCTGGAAGAGCTACATCCCGATTTGATCATCATGGAGTCCGATTGTCTGACCTATCCTGAAGATATGGAGATGCTCCAGCGGGTGAAACAGGTCTGTGATACGAAAGTCCTGATGTGCGGTGCCTATCCCACAGCGGAACCAGAAAAGGTTCTTTCTGATGTGGCCGATTATGTGGCCATTGGTGAATTCGAACTGGCTGTTTGTGAATTTGTGGAGAGTGGTTTTGATGCTTCCACTTTGGGGATTCATCCCAACGGACGCCGGGCCCTGATTATTCCCGATGAGCTTCCCTTTCCCGAAAATGATGACATCAAGCGACGGGATTATTGCAGGCTTTACGCCTGTGAATACAACGAGATAGAGATTATTTCGACTAAAGGCTGTCCTTACGACTGCAACTTCTGCGTATCCAGAAATGTGTATGATGGCAAGGCCAGTTACCGGATGAGAGATCCCCAAAAGATTGTGGAGGAGATCGAATATCTGCGGCGTGAGATTCCGGATCTTGGCGGAATTTTCTTCAATGACAGAACCCACACGGTGAACAAAAAATTCAACATGAGTTTGTGCCAGGCCATCATCGATTCCGGAAATCACGATTTCAAATATGAATGCCTGGGTAATTATTCTGGTCTTGATGAAGAGCTGCTCATCCTGATGAAGCAGGCTGGATATTACAAAGTCAGGGTTGGATTGGAGACTTTCCCGGATACTGATTCTGAAGTGGCTTTCAGTAATAAAAGCGCCAAACGCAGCATGGACAAAATGATGGAAGTTCTGCACCAGTGCAAAAAAATTGGGATGAAAGTTTATCTTTCTCTTTCAGTGGGAACACTCGGCTCGTCCGCCAAGTCCGACGCCAAAACCCTGGAATGGATCCAGGAACTTTATGCTGATGGCTTGTTCCAGGAATATCAATTCTCCATCAATACACCCATGCCGGGCACGCCTTTGTTCGAAGAAGCAAAGAAGGACGGAATCCTGGTCAGTGACGATATTGGCACCTACAACGGCATGGGTAATTGCGTGTTGAGCTATCCGGGATACTCTTCAGAACAAATCATGAAAAGTTTCCGTGCTTTTGAAGATTTTGGTGATCTGATTTACCATAAAAACATGGAAAATGGCGTTCATTACAGCATGTATGACAAAGAATGGGTGAAACATATCATGGAAATCACACCCATCTCGGAGACATACAAATGACCGACAATAAAGTGAAACCTCTGGTCTCCATTTGTATCCCCAATCGCAACATGGGGAAATATCTCGAGGGCTGCATTGCCAGCGCTCTGGCCCAGACTTATCCCAATGTGGAAGTGGTCACTGTGGACAATGATTCCGAGGATGACTCCGTGGCTGCGGCGAAAAAATGCGCAGAAAAGGATTCCAGATGCCGGCAGTTCAGCAATGAAGTAAATATTGGGATGGGAGCCAACTGGAATCGGTGTGTGGAATTGTCCAGGGGCGAGTACGTGGTCTTACTTTCGGCCGATGATACGCTGGAGGAAAACTTTGTTGAACGATGCATGAATTATCATCTGCAGTTCGATGATCTGGGATATGTGTGCACCGAGTGGAGCACTTTGGATGAGCACGGGAAAAAGACACCCCGGGAGCCTTTTTATGGAAAATCAGGGGTCGTAAAAGCTGATGAAGAAGCACGGTTGAATATCATTGGCAGTCATACTGTTCCATCTGCCA
>JAOZJV010000334.1:0-2615 GCA_029935695.1 Candidatus Krumholzibacteriia bacterium
TCTCCAGGCCGGCGTGGATGGCCAGCAATTCAGCGTCAACGCCGAAGGCCGATTTGTACTTCTTGCGGGTGACAGCCAAAAGTTTGCTTTTCATGTTGGGTTTCCAGCCGGGATAACCTTCGGGCTGATCCACATCGGCGCCTGCCATCTCACCAATGGCCTTGTGCTGGGCCACCAGATTTTCCAGCGATGGCATGATGGACGAACGGCTGCAACACACAATGCGCACCTTGGAGCCCTTGGTGGCCACCACACCCAGATTGGTGCTGGTCTCAACCAGGCCGGCGATATCCTGGCTCATGCCCGTCACGCCGTTGGGGATGGCAGCCAGCAGACGCAGAGTACCCGCGCTGGTGGCCAGGCTGAAACAGCGGGGAGCCTGGACGGTGCTGACTTTCCACTCGAAACCATCATCAATACCGGCCAGTTCGTCGGCCAGGATCCGGGCCAGGAATGTATCCACCAGTTTTTTGAACTTGCGGCCATTGGCCTTGGCGATCACAACTTTGACTTCGGCTTCCCGGGGGATGGCGTTGCGCATGCTGCCACCGTTGATTTCCACCAGGCGCAGATCCATCTCTTCAGAGACGGCCAGCAGAACCCGGGTGAGAATCTTGATGGCGTTGCCACGGTTTTCATGAATGTTCAGACCCGAGTGACCACCGCGCAGACCGCCGATGGTGATCTTGCGGCCACCACTGTCCTTGGGAGCCCGGGTGGCTTTGTTCTTCAGTTCGAAGACGGTGTCACGGCCACCGGCACAGCCGATGAAAATAGCATCATCATCTTCAGAATCGAGGTTGATCATGGCGCGGGAATCGAAGAATCCGGCTTCCACACCGGCAGCTCCAGTCAGGCCGCGTTCTTCGTCTATTGTCAGCAGAACCTCCACCGGACCGTGAGCCACTTTTTCATCAGCCAGGGCCAGGCCCATAGCCACACCAATACCGTTGTCAGCACCCAGAGTGGTGCCTTCGGCGGTGACCCAATCACCGTTGATTTTCAATTTCAGCCCATCGGTCTCAAAATCGTGTTTGGTGGCGGAATTTTTCTCGCACACCATATCCACATGGCCCTGAATCAGCACCGGTGCAGCCTTTTCCAGACCCTTGGTGGCGGGAATGCGGATCAGCAGATTGCCAACCTTGTCCGAAGACCAGGACAGACCGCGCTCGTCAGCCCAGTCCTGGAACATTTTCTGGACGGCGGTTTCGTTACCGGATCCGTGAGGAATGTCACACATTTTTTCGAAAATTTGCCAGACGGCTTTGGGCTGAAGTTTGTCCAATTTGGCCATGATTGCTCCTTGTACTGTGAACGTTTCAGGGGAATTCAGTTTGCCTAATATCCGTGCCTTAAAACCAGCCCCCAATGTCCGGCAGCAACAATGCTGCCGCAGGGGTCCAAATCAACTGCGTTTAATCGATCGTGGCGATCGGGATGCATGGGCAGCCAACTCTCGCCATCGTAGATGACAACCATTCCGTTGTATCCGACAGCATAGGTGTTTCCCTCGCCATCGCCTTTGACATCATACAGTGAAAACAGGGACGCGCTATCCTGGGGAAGCCAGGGGGTGTCTTCGCCCAGCTCGCCGCTGTGGTTCAGAACCAATCCGCCATTGCCCACGGCCACGGTTTGCCCATCTTCACGGCACCAGATGCCATTGAGGATGGTGCCGGTGCCGCTGTCCATTGCGCGCCAGACCAGTCCGTTGAAATACAGAATCGTGCCGTCGGCGCCCACAACATAAACTTCCTGAGAGCTGCGGCCATGCACCGCCAGCAGAGCCTGGGTGGAGCCACTGTTCATGGTTTCCCAACTGACACCGTCGAAATGCACAATGGTGCCGGCCTCGCCCACGGCGTAAATATCACCTGAGTGCGTGCCCCAGACACCCTCCAGGTTGGCCTCACTTTGCAGCTGCCATGTTTCCCAGGGACGTCCGCCACGGTAACGGGCAATGGTGCCTTCGCTTCCCACCACAAAAAAATCGTCTTCCGTTTCGCCCCAGATTCCTGAGTAGTTGATGCCCTCAATGGGCGGGGCGATATTCTGCCAGCCACCACCCATGGATTGCAGCACCACTCCCTGCTTGCCCACTGCATAGGTGCGTCCGCAGGTCGGGGCCCAGACATCCATGATCCAGTGGGTGTGTCCCACACTCAGAATTTGCCAGGCCGGATCAGTCATGCGCTGGATCAGACCATTATAACCTGTCATCAGAATGGCACTGTCGTTGTCATCCCACATGCCGTACATCAGACGGCCTTCGGCGATGACCTGTGGATTCCAGTCATCTTCGCCGCGGGTCAGAAAAATGCCATTGGCCCCGATAGCCACCGGCTCGTGTCCGGGAAGGCCCCGCACGGCCCACAAACGTTCTGTGGTCCCGCTGTTTTCAGGAGTCCAGGTTTCGCCATCGAAATGGACGATTTGACCCAATACGCCAACGGCATAAATATCGGTGGCGCTGAATCCCCACACACTGTCCAGGGCCTGGGTGATACCGGTGTCCTGGAAAACCCAACTCTGGCCATCAAAGTGCAGCATGGTTCCGGCGCTGCCGCACACGTAAATATTATCCGGGCCCGTCCCCCAGCAGCTGTAAAGAT
>JAOZJV010000334.1:2625-2932 GCA_029935695.1 Candidatus Krumholzibacteriia bacterium
GTGCCGCTGTCCAGGGCGCTCCCGCGTTCGCCGTCAAAATGCACGAGGGATCCGCCGCTGCCCACTGCGTAGACATCGGTCCAGCTGGATCCCCAAATATCATTCAGGGCATTGGATGAATGGGTGTGCCGGCCAATCCACTGCTGCCCATCGTACTGATAGCAAATACCTTCGTCACCCACGGCCAGCACATGTTCCCGGTCAACACCCCACACACCGAGCAAGGTGGGTGAATAATCAAGCTGCCAGTGGCGCCAGGTGCCATTGTCGTAATGGCGGATGCTGCCAAACTCGCCCACCGTGAAAA
>JAOZJV010000334.1:2942-4701 GCA_029935695.1 Candidatus Krumholzibacteriia bacterium
GTGAAAAAATCGGAGGAGGTGATTCCCCACACTGCGCGCTGTGTGTATTCCGGTTCTAGAATGATGGACCAGGCAGGATCTTCATCGGTGATGACGACAGGGTCGTCGTCGGAACAACCCGGCGCCACCGGCAGCAACAAAAGCAGGAGCAACAGAGAGGGTAAAATTCTCTGTGCCCGGTTGGCTGACAAAAATTCTAATGGGCGGAAACGATGCATTGTATGGGCGATCCTGACCTTCGTAACAACGGATAATCAGGGGCAGGTTTATTCCTGATCAGCAACCTGCCCGCTCTTGTTGGGAACGGAATTGTACCACAATCCCGCCCAAAGGTTGCACGGAATTGCGGCACTAAGAAAAAATCAGTGGTTTTTCACCACCAGAGGCGAATCGCTGAGTTGCCAGTTGCCCTTGACGGGACTGCCCTGCCCCACCGGGAACACCAGATAGCTGTACTTGCCATAATGACCCAGGCGGCGGGCATACGCTTCCAGACGGTGCGGGCTGTTGCAGAGGATGATCATGTCCGTCAGGGACGGATCTGAAAGATTGGTTGCCGTGAAAACCAAGTCAAATTTATCCAGGCTATAGCGCTTGCCACCCAGGAAAAAATTCTTTCCACTGATCATTAATTCCGAATTCTTATACCCTGCGAGAAGCTCTTTCCCCGGGTTGATCAAAATGTTGGATTGCCCAGTTCCCAATTTCGCATCAGCCGGTACCAGGCCATCTTCGATAAAAGCGTACAAAGGTTGCTCGATGAATTCTTCAGCAAATTTACGGGCTGCTTCGGTCATCAGTGCAGGGGCATGATCCAGAACAATGGAGGGGCCTGTTTCAGCCAGTATCTGGCTGATGGTCGGTTCGATTTCGGCCAGATGCAGACGGCGGAAAACCTGAGTGTTCGGGTCGATGGCCAGAACCTTGGCTCCAGAAACATCCAGCTCAAAACGATCGCTCATTTTGTCCAGATGCACCACGTGTTCTTCATCCCCCGACTTGGTGGTCACCACCACCGGAATCTGCAAAGTATAAGGAGGACTGCCCTGATTGAGGCGGAACGATATTTTGTTTTTTTCAAACTTCACATCGTCCACCGACAGGGTGGGTGCACCGGTACGGGTCAGCCATTGATCTTTGAAATTCTGCAAATCCTGACCGGAAGCTTTTTCAAAAGCCGCAAAAAAATCACTCCAGTTGGTTTTGATGTATTTGTGGTCAGCGGCCACTGCCTGCAGACCTTTCAGGAAAGCCTCCCGGCCGATCATCCGGTCCACCATGTGGAAGACCATCATGCTTTTGCCATACCCCACCGAACGGGTGGCGCCGCTGTGCCGGTTGATGAACTCGGTCAGGGGAAAGTCGTTGACCGGATTACGGACGTAGGCTGCGTAATCCTTGAGCAGAGTGCGGCGGTACTGGCGGGCCGGTTCTTCGCCTTCCAGCTGCTTGTAATGGTAGTCGGCACAGTAAACGGTGATGCCTTCGCACCAATTGCCTTCCGAGGTATCGACAAAAACAGAGTTGCCCCACCAGTTGTGGCAGATTTCATGGCCGAAGCTGGTATAGGGAATGAAAGGCAGGCGCAGCACCTGTCCGCCCAGCAGAGTGTATGAGGGCATGCCGTAGCCGGTGGGAAACCAGTTTTCCACCGTGGCGAATTTTTTGTAGGGATAGGGCCCGATCATCTCTTCATACATGGCGATGTAGGCCTTGGTGCGTTCCATGTAGGTGGCGCGCAGACGTTCATCATCCTCCA
>JAOZJV010000883.1 GCA_029935695.1 Candidatus Krumholzibacteriia bacterium
TCACAACTCAATTCCCCACTGGTGGATGAGCCAATGGCCAAACCTAAACTCCCCATGGTGCGGTAAATTCCCTGAATGATCCAGAAGAGACGCGGGTGATTGAGCAGGCTGAAAGCGAGAAATTGCCCTTCAAGCTGGAGGGCTTCGGCCAAGGCGGGAGAGGAGTATTCAGGCAAGACGGACTGCAGTTTTTGCTGCATTTCCGGGGTGCTCATTTGGGCCCAGCCTCCCAACCCGGTGGTCAGGGGTTTGGACCATTGGCTGCTGAAAAATGCGGCATCACCAAGGGTCCCAACCGGACGACCTTGCCAGGTGGATCCCAAAGCATGGCAGGAGTCTTCAATCACAAGCAAGTTATGCCGTTTGGCAAACTCGCCAATTCTGTCCATATCGCAGGGAATTCCATAGGTGTGTTGAACGATGATGGCTCGGGTCCGTTCCGGATTCCAGGAAGTTTCCAGACCTTCTTCCAACAGGTCACAGTTGAGATTGCCGGTCTCAGCTTCCACATCCAAATACACTGGTTGGGCTCCTGTATAATTCACTGCATTGGGAACAACGACACAAGTATAACCCGGCATCAGAACCTGATCGCCTGCCCCAATGCCGAAGGCGCGCAAAATGGCATGGAGGGCCACCCGGCCCTTAAAAAATGGAAAGTGCTGGATGTCTGCGGATCTCATTGGGATTGCCTCAGAATATCAGTAATGGCGTCAACAACATCCCCAACATCTTCAGCACTTAACCGTGGATGCAAAGGCAAACTGACCAGTCTCTCGGACTCTCTGAAAGCAACAGGGAAATCTTGATCCTCAAATCCGTACTTTTGACGATAATAGGAGAAAGTATGCACTGGAATGAAGTGCACCGAGGTTCCGATTTTTCGTTCACGCATTTCTTCGATAAACTCATCCCGCGAAATATTTAATGCCCCTTCACGAATCCGTATGGGAAACAAATGCCAGGCACTTTGGCAATCGTCCCTTTCCACGGGCAAATCAAAAGCATGCAAAGGCGACAACAGTTCTCGGTAAAGGGCCACAATTTCCTGTCGCCGGGCCAGGATTCCATCCAATTTTTTCATTTGCTGCAGCCCCATGGCCGCTTGCATATCAGTCATGTTGTATTTGAAACCAGGCGTCACAATATCGTAACGCCAACTGCCGGCTGCGCTGTTTCTTTTCCAGGCATCGCGGTTCATTCCGTGTAGGGAAATAACGGCCGACTTTTCAATCATCTGTGGATCACCGGTCAACATGCCACCCTCGGCAGTAGTCAGATTCTTGGTGGCATAAAATGAAAATGCGGTGGGGTTTTTGCCTGAACCAATCATTCGGCCTTTGTATTTGGCGGGAAGAGAATGGGCCGCATCTTCAATGAGCAATATTTCATGTTTATCACATATGGT
>JAOZJV010000335.1 GCA_029935695.1 Candidatus Krumholzibacteriia bacterium
CGGCTTAGCTCAGTTGGTTAGAGCATCGGAATCATAATCCGAGTGTCCGGGGTTCAAATCCCTGAGCCGCTACCAGCATTTTTTTTTCGTATCCTCCCCATCCCCGGAGGCGCGGTGAATCGGCCATCCCTGAAAAAACATTTCCTGAATCGTCTGGACCAATTGACTGGTTTTGGCAACAGCGGTGTGCCTGCGAGCGGCCTTTTGGTGGGACTTTCCGGTGGACCCGACTCGGTGGCCCTGTTGCTGGGGGCGAAAATCTGGGCTGACGAACGACTAGCCACCCTGGCAGCCTGCCACTTGAACCACCGTTTGCGGGGCAGCGAAGCCGATGCGGATGCTCTTTTTTGCCAGGATCTCTGCGACAAACTCGGCATTCGTCTCTTTGTGCACGAAGAAGATCCCCGTCCTCTGGCCCGCAGCCGGGGCGCCGGCCTGGAAGAAGCCGCCCGCAGTCTGCGCCATGGCTTTTACCGGAAAATTCTGGCTGAAAATGATGATTTGCACTGGGTGGCCACAGGCCATCACCGGGATGATCAGGCCGAAACGGTCATTATGCGGCTTTTCAGAGGCACCGGACCCGATGGCATGGCCGGCATCCGACCGGTGTCCGGACAGGTGATTCACCCCCTGCTGGATGTGTCCCGCAGCCAGATTCTGACCTGGCTTGAAGAATGTGGTCAGCCCTGGCGCACCGACGCCTCTAATCTGGAAGGCGACAATACTCGCAGCCGGCTGCGGCGTGAGCTTTTACCGCTGATCCGCTCCATCTTTGGCGAAGGCGCCGATCACACTCCTGCCCGGCTGGCCGAACTGTGGGAAGCAGACCTGGATTTTCTGGAACAAAACACAAATCAGGCTGTCTCAAAGCTCGCTCATGAAACAGGCGGTCAGCCATGTTTGCCGCTGGACCAATTGCTGGATCTGCATCCTGCTTTAACCGCCCGCACCTTGCGCCGCTGGCTCACAGGCCCTGGCGGAATGAACCCGGCCCGCCTGGAATCAGTTCATCTGGCGAATATTCACACCTGGCTGCGGGTAAGCACCAGTGGCACCACCCTGGATCTTCCCGGAGGGTGCCGTCTGCAAAGGGATTTCAACTATTTGCTGATGACAAACTCAGCGGATGAAGCACCTCCCATGCGAAATGCTGGCGATTATCGTATTTTAGTAGCCAGGTGCCATACGCCCGAAGATGTTGATTCTTTTGGGCTCCGCGAAGGGTACGGGAGCCAGAGCGGACCAGAAACCTGGAACCTGACCTGCCCTTCAGACGTCTTGAAAGGCAACCTTAAGGTCCGGAATTGGCAGGAAGGCGACCGCATTCATCCCTTTGGGCTGGACGGCAGCCGAAAGCTGAGCGATCTTTTCCAGCAACAACGCATCCCGGCAGCGGATCGCCTCCGGGTGCTGGTGGTTGAAGACGACGAAGGAATCATCTGGGTGGTGGGCCTGGCCCGCGCCGAACGAACCCGATTGTTGCAACCCGGCTGTCCCGCCGTTACTATCACGGTGGCTGCCCGGGGGCCCAATATTCAGAATACCGATACGAAAAAATAGCAACCCAATCAACTAATGCAGTTCATCTGTAAAAAAGAGGAAATCAGCGAATGAGCTCCAAGAAGCCGCGCAAGCAGAACAAACAACCTCAAAAAGGTCCTAACCTGAGCCAGATTCCCGGAAAAAATGCGGGATTCTGGGTCCTCGCCCTGCTGGTGCTCTTTCTGATCTACAGCACCATCACCGGCACCCAACAATCCGAATTCGAAATCACTCAGAATATATTTCTGGAGCAGGTTGAGCTGGGCAACATCCGGGCCGTGGCCAAGACCAACCTGGACATCCATGGTGAGCTGAACGAAAAAACCACTCTCACGGTGAAAGACGGCACCGACCAGGTCGTGGATAAATTTCACACCCGCCTGTGGAGTGACGAACCCGGACTGGCCCAAACCATCATGGAAAGCAACCCTGGTGTGGTGCTGACGGGCGAGCGCGCCAAAACCAACTGGTGGGCGCACTTCCTCATGTACTATCTGCCCTTCCTGCTGATTCTGCTGCTGTGGCTGTTTTTCCTGCGCCAGATGCAGGGTGGCGGCAACAAGGCCTTCAGCTTTGGCAAGAGCAAAGCCAAGATGTTCAACATGGACCAGCCCGACATCACCTTCGAAGACGTGGCCGGTTGCGACGAAGCCAAATACGAACTGCAGGAGATCATCGACTTCCTGCGTTCACCCCAGAAATTCCAACGCCTCGGCGGACGCATCCCCAAGGGTGCCCTGCTTGTGGGCGCTCCCGGTACCGGTAAAACTCTGCTCGGTAGGGCGGTGGCCGGTGAAGCCGGTGTGCCGTTCTTCAGCATGAGCGGATCCGACTTTGTGGAGATGTTCGTGGGTGTGGGTGCCAGCCGCGTGCGCGATTTGTTTGAACAGGGAAAAAAGAATGCTCCCTGCATCATCTTCATCGATGAGATTGATGCCGTGGGTCGTCACCGTGGCGCCGGTCTTGGTGGCGGGCACGATGAGCGTGAACAAACCTTGAACCAGCTCCTTGTGGAGATGGATGGTTTCGAGAGCAACGAGGGCGTAATCCTGGTAGCGGCCACCAACCGGCCTGACGTGCTGGACCCGGCCCTGCTACGCCCCGGCCGTTTCGATCGCCAGATTGTTGTGGACATGCCTGATATTGTCGGCCGTGAAGCCATCCTCAAAGTGCACATGAAAAAAGTGCGCCTGCATGATGAAGTTTCCGCCAAAGTCATCGCCGCCGGTACTCCCGGCATGGCTGGTGCCGACCTTGAAAACCTGGTCAACGAAGCAGCCCTGCTGGCGGCTCGCAAAGACCACGACAACGTCACCATGGACGACTTCGAAGACGCCAAGGAAAAGGTCATGCTCGGCCCCGAGCGCCGCAGCCGTGTCTTCAGCGATGCCATCAAACGTGAGGTCGCTTATCACGAGAGTGGTCATGCCGTGGTTGCTTACAAATGCACCGAGGCCGATCCTGTGCACAAGGTGACCATCATCCCCCGCGGCCAGGCCCTGGGACTGACGGCCATGCTGCCGGTGGAAGATCAGTACACCACCAGCAAACAGAAATTCCTGGATAAGATCTGCATGAGTCTCGGTGGTCGTGTGGCCGAAGATCTCTTCCTTGGTGAAATCGGATCCGGTGCCTATGGCGACATCAAGGCCGTCACCAACTACGCCCGCACCATGGTCACCCGGTTGGGCATGAGCGAGGCCGTGGGCCCCATCGCCTACGAAGAAGGCAGCGAGCAGGTTTTCCTGGGTCGTGATTATGGTCGCAGTTCAACCGTCAGCCAGAAAACCCTGGAATTGATCGACTCGGAAATTCACCGCATCGTGGACGAGCAGTTGGCCCGGGCCAAAAAAATTCTGGAGGGTCACCGCGACCTGGTGGAAGTTCTGACTGCTGCCCTGTTGGAGCGCGAAACCATCGACGCTGAAGAGTTCATCATGCTGATGGAAGGCAAGGAATTGCCGGCCCATGAGTTGGAAATTGATCATTCCACCGATGAAGAGGAAGCTCCTGCCGAGGAAAAAACCGAAGAGCAGGCTCCTGAAGAATCAGATCCTCAGGAAGAAAAGTAACTTCGATGAATGCTGAAAAAGGGTCCCTTCGGGGGCCCTTTTTTGCACCTTCCTGGAATTTGGGCCGCTTGATTCTGACTCCAGACCACCGCCCCCTTGTCATGGGCATCCTCAATCTCACACCCGATAGCTTTTTTGATGGAGGCCACCACAACCAGGTGGATGCCGCCTTACTTCAGGCCCAGAGAATGATTGTCGCCGGAGCCGACATTCTGGATTTGGGAGCCGAGTCTTCAAGACCAGGAGCCGATGCCATCAGTGCCGATGAAGAAATGGCCCGGCTGCTGCCTGTCCTGGAAGCCATCCGCACCGAATCCAACATTCCCATCACTGCCGACACCATCCGCCCCATCACCGCCCGGGCCGCCCTGGCACGCGGTGCCGACGCCATCAACGACATCAGCGGCGGGCAGGATGCGGAAATGTTGAAACTGGCCGCCACCGCCGGGTGCGGACTGATCCTGATGCACATGCAGGGCACTCCCGGAACCATGCAGGATGATCCGTCCTATGATGATGTGGTAAACGAAGTGTCCGGCTGGCTTGAGGAGCGGTGCTCTGAAGCGATGCAGGCCGGAGTTGCCTCTGACCGATTGATGGTGGACCCAGGGATTGGTTTCGGCAAAAAACTGGAGCACAACCTGGCTCTGATGGGCGCACTGGATAAAGTCAAAGGCAATCACCCCTTATTGCTGGGAGCCAGCCGCAAAAGCTTCATCTCACATCTGACTGGCGCAGCGATGGAAGACCGGCTCCCCGGAAGTTTGGCAGCTTTGGCTGCGGCGTTTTTTGGAGGAGCCACCATGGTGAGGGTGCATGATGTGGAAGAATCCATTCAGTTTCTGGATATTCTGGGTTCCATCTATTCTTCATAACGAACGTCCCATCCCACGGGATGGGACCTCCCAGGACTTCATTTCCCGCAGAACTTACGCGCCAAAATTTCCCGGGTTTGTTTCCTGGTTCCAGCTGTAGATCACCTGTGGAGATTTCACCATTAAGTTTGAGCCATGAGCATGAATTCGGGCGTGGCAAGCTGAGCATTATGCCGACTTCAGCATTATGCCGACTTGCTTCTTTCCCT
>JAOZJV010000336.1 GCA_029935695.1 Candidatus Krumholzibacteriia bacterium
ATTGCTCCCCTTGATCAATTCCAAAATTATATAACTGGGAAAAACTCATCAATCACCACAATGTAGAAAAAAACTGTCTTGTTGGCATCATGTTCAAGAAATGGCCGGAGTCCTCCCTCGGGGGGAACATCCGGCCACATCATCATTTACAACTTCCCTACATCCCGTACTTGGCAATAATCCCCTTCTTATCCAACCCGATAATCCCATACTTCTCGCCAATTTTGGCAAAAGCAGCCACCGCTTTGTCGATGTGCTCCTTGGTATGAGCAGCCGATAGCTGGACGCGAATACGCGCCGCTCCAGCCGGAACTACGGGGAAGAAGAAGCCGATCACATAGATGCCCTCGGCATACATGTCGCTGGCCATGTCGTTGGCCAGCTTGGCGTTGTACAGCATCACCGGAACAATGGGTGTGCCATGTCCGCCAACCTGCAAGCCGGCCGCCACAATTTGCTCGCGGAAGTATTGGGCGTTCCACTCCAGGGTGTCGCGCCGCTCGGTGCTGGCCGAAACCAGGTCGATCACCTTGATGGTGGCGTTGACGATGGCCGGGGCCATGCTGTTGCTGAACAGATAAGGCCGTGCTTTCTGACGGCACAACTCAACCAGTTCTGCGCGACCGGAAACACAACCACCGGAAGCGCCGCCGAGACCCTTGCCGAAGGTGGTGGTGATCAGATCCACTTTGTCCATCACACCGAAGTGTTCGTGCACGCCGCGGCCGGTTTTGCCAATGAAACCACTGGCGTGGCTATCGTCCACCAGCACCATGGCGTCAAATTCATCCGCCAGTGCACAAACTTCATCAAGAGGCATCAGGTCGCCGTCCATGCTGAACACACCGTCGGTGACGATCATGCGCGTGCGTTTGTCCTGGTGCAGTTCCAGTTTTTTGCGCAGGTGCTTCATGTTCATGTGCTTGAACGTATCGTATTCGGCAGAGCACAGACGGATGCCATCCACCAGGGAAGCATGAATCAGGCGGTCGGCGATGATCACATCTTCAGGGCCGAGCACTGCTTCGAACACACCGGCGTTGGCGTCCATGCACGAAGGAAAGAGCAGGGTTTCTTCCATGCCCAGAAACTTCGATACTTTGTCCTGCAGTGTGCGGTGAATATCCTGGGTTCCGCAGATAAACCGCACCGAGCTCATGCCGTAACCACGCTCGCGCAGCCCTTCATGAGCGGCCTCGACCACGTCGGGATGACTGCTCAAACCGAGGTAGTTGTTGGCGCAGAAATTCAGCACTTGTTTCTTCTCGGCGCCTTCGGGGTACTCCACCAGAATGCTGGCATCCTGGGGTGAGCAGATGAAACGCTTCTCTTTGTACAGACCCTTGCCTTTGATCTCTTCAATATCAGCAGCAAAGAGGTCGCGTGTCTTACTTGAATAGGCCATGACCGATCTCCTTAGCCGAGGTGCTTATTGACCAGGGCGATGATGGAATTCACGGTGTCGAAAGCCTCGGGTGTGGCTTCGTCATCGGGCAGCTTGATCTGGTATTTTTTCTCCAGGAAAACCTTCAGCGAGACCATGGAAAAGCTGTCGACGATGCCCGAGCTGATCAGGGGCGTATCGCACTCCACTTCTTCATCGTCATCTTCATCCACGTACTCGTCGATGACATACTCAAGGATTGCTTCCTGCATTTCTTCGATGTTGCTCATGTTTGTTCCTTTCAGGTTATTTCTTAAAAATTCAGTCGTCTTCAAGGGTTGAAAGATCGCCCACATCCTCGCCCCATTCGAGGGCTTTCAGATAGCGGCGCAGAATTTTTCCGCTGCGTGTTTTAGGCAGCTTTTCCATCACTTCAATTTCCTGGGGCATGGCCAGAGGCGACAGGCTTTTGCGGATGAAATTCATCACGCTCAGTTCCATCATGTCATCGAAGTCGAACCCGGGATTCAGGGTGACGAAGGCTTTGACCACTTCCATGTTCACCTTGTCGGGTTTGCCCACAACAGCTGCTTCGGCGATGGCCTCGTGCTCGATGAGGGCCGACTCGATTTCAAACGGTCCCACCAGATGGCCACCGGTGTTGATGACGTCGTCATCACGCCCGACAAACCAGTAGTACCCGTCGGCATCGATGCTGGCGCGATCGCCGGAAACGTACCACAAGTTGGTGTTTTTCCGCAGCTCTTCAGGTTTTTCGTTTTCATCGGCACCAAAGAACTTGCTGCGGTACACATCTTCCTGACCCCGGTAGGTGCGGAACATGGCCGGCCAGCCGGGACGGAAGGCGATGAGGCCAACCTTGCCCGGTTCAGTGTGCGGCACGTGGGTTTTAAGGTCCAGAACCGCTGCTTCAATACCGGGGAAAGGCTTGCCCATGCTGCCGGGTTTAACCTTCATGCCGGGGTAGTTGGTGATCATCATGGCGCCGGTTTCGGTCTGCCAGAAGGTGTCCAGGAATGGCCGGCCGAAGGCTTCTTCACTCCACACGACAGCTTCGGCGTTGAGTGGTTCACCCACCGAGCAGAGATTGCGCAAATGCTTCAGATCGTATTGTTTGACCAAGTCCGTGCCATCACGCATGAGTGAGCGGATGGCCGTGGGCGCACTGTACCAGATGGTCACTTTGTTGTCCTGCAGGAATTTGTACCAGCGGGCAGAGGTGAATCCCACATCCAGCACGCATTGGGTGACACCCAGAACCCAGGGACCGATGATGCCGTAGCTGGTGCCGGTGACCCAGCCGGGGTCTGCGGTGCACCAGTAGACATCGTCATCCTGCAAATCGAGGACCCAGCTGCTTGTCAGGGCCTGGCCCCAAACCGAACCGTGGGCGTGTTGCGCGCCTTTGGGCTGGCCGGTGGTGCCGCTGGTGTAGTGCAGGACGCTGGGTGAGTTTTCGTCGGTCTTGTAAGACTCGAAATTTTCCACGCGGGGGGCGGCTTCCACGTCGAAGAAAAGTTCTCCCTCACGCAGTTTTGCCGGGTTGCCTTCCACCACAATAACGTGCTTCAGCTCAGGCAGACGTTCCTGAATTTTGCGCACTTTTTTCACGTGTTTTTGAGTGGTGACGATGGCCCGGGTGCCGGCACTGGCCAGGCGAACTTCCAGAGAGTCATCGCCGAAAGCCGAGAACAGCGGCTGGGCAACTGCACCCATTTTCAAGGTGCCCAGGAAGCTCTGATAAAGAGAGGGGCTCTTGTCCATGAAGATGCAGACCCGGTCACCAGGCTGCACGCCCACTTCCTGCAGGAAACGGGCATAACCGTTGGTGATGACACGCATGTCATCGAAGGTGTAGGTCTTTTTGGCGTCGCCGAAGCCTTCCCAGATGAGGGCGGTTTTCTCGGCTTTGCCCTGGGCGCAAATACGATCAGTGGCCATGTGGCCGATGTTCAACAATTCGCCATCCTGCCAACCCAGGGTTTCTTTGGCGATGGCCCAGTCGAAACCGGGCAGGCGTTCTTCATAAGATCCGATGTTGCTCAAGGTATTTCCTCCGAAGATTGTTCACTGTTTTCCAGCACCACCATGGCGATGGCGTTTTGCCGGGAGTGGGAGAGACTGAGGTGACTATTGGTGACTTTCTTTTGAGCAGCCAGCTCGGCGGCCCGTCCGCTGAACGCCAAATAAACGGCGCCGGTATCCTTTTTACAGACTTCAACGTCATGCCAGCGCAGACCTTGCTCCAAACCATGACCCAGGGCCTTGAAGACCGCTTCCTTGGCGGCGAATCGGGCCGCGTAATTTTCCTCATTGTGGTGCTGGGTGCGGCAATAGGCTATTTCGCCAGGCAGAAAGAGCTCTTGGATAAGCTCTTGCGACAGACGCTTTTGGAAGCGTCCGAGGTCGACGATGTCGATGCCGATGCCGATAATCAAGGGACTGGCCTTTGTGTGGTTGTTTAAGTCTCGTACGGTTCTGTTAAAAAAATAACCAGAAATGCGGGATTGTCCAATAGGAATTTCTTTTCCTGCAATTGACAAAAGAAACCAAAAGGTTATATACTAAAAGGTAAGTTACTAATTGGTTTTTCCAGGGGGAAGCAATGATTCCATTTAACACAGGAATGCGAGTGACGGGACGAAAATTCTGCGGGCGCAGGAGGGAATTGGCAAACCTTCGGGAATCCATGGAAAGTGCTGGTCGTGTCTACCTTGTTGGAGATCGTCGCATTGGCAAAACATCCCTGATTTTTGAAGCAACACGGACATTAAAAAATTACAGGGTGATTTATGTGGATTTGATGGCCGTAAAAACTACCAGTGATGTAGTTCAGCAGATGGCGGCGGCTGTTGTGAAATCGGAGAAACTGCAAAGTGGTGTATTAAATCTGTTGAAAAATTTGGCCCATTTGCAACCAACGATGAGTATTGATCCCATCACGAATGCTCCTTCAATAGGGTTTGCTCCAGGCAGTGGATTCAAGCCGGAATCCCTGGATGGAGTATTTTCCTTATTTGAGTCAGGGGAAAAAACCATCGTGATTTTTGATGAATTCCAGGACATCCAAAAAATTCAGGATGATGATTCACTCCTGGCAAGACTCAGGGGATTAATCCAACATCAGGAGCTCACCAGTTTTATTTTTTGTGGCAGTGTTCGAAACAGTATGGAAGATATTTTTACCAATCATGAATCACCATTTTTTAACATGGCCATACGGCTCCAGTTGGGCCCTTTGGACAGGGTAAAATTCAGAAAATTCCTGGCCCGAAAATTCCAGGAAGG